>NZ_BADX01000070.1:0-75771 GCF_000241365.1 Pseudoalteromonas sp. BSi20480
AAAAGCCGTTGCAGTAATACAACGGCTTTTTTGTGTGTGTGTTTAGACCCTGTAGACGCACAGCTTACTGGCGTGTTGGGCGCAGCCCAAAAGGTGTTTAATTGTTGTTGGCGCATACTTTGTTTGCTTTTGGCTCATTGAGGGATTAGAAACCTAATTCAAGGTTTTGTCGCGCTGGCGACAGCAGCCAAAGAGGGGCTGCCGCTGGTCCCTCTCTGGACACTCTCAGCGCACCCGAGCATCACGCTATTTCCTTCTAATAATTAATTGATGTGAACCTAAGCGGCGAAGATAGGCCATCCATGGCCTAGTTTCGCCTTATCGCGCATCCATGCGCGATATTACTCATCAATTACTTATTTTCAGGGCGTGATGACGGGGGAGGGTGTTAAACGTGAGGTTGGTGTTTGGTCTTGGCATATAGGAAATCAAAGAGGTCAAGTCTTGACTTTAGACATCAAGAGTCTAGATTTATAGCTTACTGCTTATGGAGTGAATTGCTATGTCTAGGCCGCTGCGAATAGAGTATGAGAATGCGTTTTATCATGTGATGAATCGTGGAAGAGGGCACGAAAATACTTTTTTGAGCGATGACGACTTTAAGTATTTTTTATACTGTATTGAGCAAGCAAGCCTTCGGTTTAATATTGAAGTGCATTCGTATTGTTTGATGACCAATCATTACCATCTGCTAATAAAAACTCCCGATGCTAATTTAGGCAAGGCCATGAAGCATATTAATGGCCTTTACACTCAATACTTTAATCGAACACATAATACAGATGGTGCACTGTTTAGGGGCCGATACAAAGCCGTGTTGGTGGATGCTGATAACTATTTATCGCATGTTAGCCGGTATATTCATCGCAACCCAATTGAAACGAGCACCCCATTGGTAGATGACCTTGCTAAGTACAAATGGTCTAGCTATTCAGCTTTTATTAAAAGTGGTGCGACACCTAAATGGTTGGTTCGAGATTTTATATTTTCGCTGCAAGGTAAAAAGCGTAAGTATGCTGCGTACAAACAGTTTGTTGAATATGAATGTAATGAAGAAGTAAGCGCTTTTTATAGTGCTAAAAAGTTATTGTCGGTGCTAGGCAGTGATGACTTTGTTGAAAGCATTAAAGGCTATATTGCAACATCAAACAATGAAAGCAAGCTTGTTAGTAAAAGGCATTCAGCGAATGATGTAATTACCTACTTGGCTAACCACTTTAATGTTGAGGTAGATGATATAGTAATGGTTAAAAAGGGGCGAAAAGAAAAAAACTTACCCCGATGGTATGCTATTAAATTGTGCCAAGATTTAACGGGATTAAATTTGCAGGCATTAGCAGATGTTTTTAATGTTAAACACTATTCGGCCATATCAAAAGCTGTTGGTAGATTAAATGCATTAATTATTGAGAATAAGCAGGTTGAATTACAGTGGGAAGCGCTTCTAGGTTGTTTGATGTCTTAAGTCAAGATTTGACCCCTTAATGAGATCTTTAATAAGAGGTTACTATGGTTTGTAGGGTGCTTATTTTACTTTGCATTTTTTGCTTTAGCATTGGCTCGTTAAATGCCAGCGAAAAGGTTAAAACCATTACGTTTGCGGTTGGTCACGACCATGACAAAATGCTGATGGAGAATTACCCAATTTATCGTGCTAGTTGGCAATTTTTAAATCAAAGTTTAGCTAAATTAGGATATGAAGTAGACGCCATTATTTTACCATGGGCGAGAGCTAACTATTATACTCAGTTAGGAAAAGCTGATGGTTTATTTTTAGCTGCTAACCTGCCAGGACGAGAGCAATGGGCGGTTTTATCAAACCCAATTGGAATGGGAGTATTTGGTGCTTTTTATCATAAGGATAGAAAAGACGAACATGCTATTATTGCGGGTGTTCGTTTAGGTGTGCATGACAAAATATTAACTGGCTATAATACTTATGAGTTGTTAGAAGTTGCCACAGCTCAACAAGGGTTTAAACTGCTTTTTAACCAAAAAGTTGACCGCTTAATTATGTCAGAAAGTTATGGCAAGTATTTGTTGAGCACTGAGTTAATTGAATTTAAAAACGACATATTATTTGACTCTGATGTAATTGAAAAACGTTCAATTCATGTTGCATTTGCAAAAGACATTGCGAAAAGTTTGAAAGCTATGGCGGTAGTGAATAAAGCGATTGATTTAGGTATAAGCGATGGTACATACCATGACGTTATGACTAAAAATAAAGTACCTGAAAGTATGTTTTTGCCTAACCTTAATAAATAGTAATTATATTTTATATGTTTTTAAGAACGCCCCGTTGTGTCAGTTTTCTGCTGTTTAATGAGTGAAAATGTAATACTTGCCCTTAGTAACTCTATTTAACCCTCCTGCTGATGTAAGAGTTGATTTTGAAGCTAATAATAAATATTTTTCTATTTAACGATTCAAAAGCAATTTTTAACTAGTTATAAAAAGGGCAATAATATTGCCCTTTTTTACGCGCTTAAACTTATTTTGATAACTTATAGCGCGACTAAGCTTTGCTCTAGCATTGCCTTTATTTGGTTTACTATTTTAGCTTCTGTTTCGGGTTCGAATTGTTGTATACGTGGGGTATGAATATGCCCTGTAGGTATACTTGAATTAAGCGCATCACGAAGGCGAATACTTCGGTACGATATTTCGTTAGACAAGTATCCACCGCCGCCGCCATTAACCGCAATACTGTTTTTTAGCTCGCCGTACGAAGGCGCTTTATAGGTTTTTTCAAGCGTGGTGACTTCACGATTGTCGATAACTTTATAGGGGCCTTTGGCTTGTTGCATGTAACTTACAGGCAAGCTAAATTTTACAAACTCATTGCCCGGGAGTGGTCGGCCATTAAGTTTTGGGATTACTGGGCTTGTTTGCGTGCCGCCATACACAATATTGGCATTATCGGGGGCGGTTACACTGCGACGTTTACCCGGAAAGTGCTCTAAATCAAATTCTGTTCTGCCCATACTTACGGTGACTACCATGTCTACATTATTAAGTGCGTAGTAGGGGGCAAGTAGCGACTCTATTATTCCTTGATCGAAGTCTTCGTAGCGTACAGGCACCATAACGGTGTTAATTTCTGCGCTTATGCCGTTGTAATTAATAACTTGCCCGTCGAGTAATAACGCTGCAACACCTGAGGGGTTACTTTGGTTTATGTTTCTATCGAGTAAAAATGGGTCAAAGCCTGTAAGTAATATTTTTTTAGTGCTGCCTGATGAAAAAGCCAGATCGGTACGGCCTCTGCTGCCTTCCTCAAGTAGGGTTAGTAACGTATTGAGTTGAGCCTGCGTAATTGAAAATTTAGGCGGTGTTGTGCGTATTACTTTACTTGAAAGCAGGCGTGCCCAGTAGAGCTCTCGGTCGTCGTAGTTATTGGTATTTATTATGCGTTGCTTGGCGTTTTCCCACAGTTCAAAGCTAAAACGTTGTACTAATGTTTTTGCACTTTTAAAGTTGTTAAGCTCTTTAAATTGTTGCTCAAAACTTGATACTTGTGGGGTAAATGCTTTTAAAACATTGGGCATTGCTAATTGGGCTTTGTTGATACGCTGTTCTTCAACAGTTAAAGGATTACTTAAAGTAGCGAATGAAGAGGCAATTAAGCTGGTCGCTAATAATACTTTGATCATAATATTCCTAATATAAGGCTATTGTTTTATATGTAATTTACTATCCTACGATTGCTAATTTAGAGCAACCCATTAACGTTGAATCGACTGATATTTGCTTTTGTGATTAACTCACTTTGGTTATTGGATTTATAAAGCTAGCATTGAGTCTTTTTTATAAGAAAGTAATTGTGATGGTTACCTTTTACTCAGGTTATATAAATTATCTGGGTAATCGTACACAGTCTATTACAGGAATATAGTGAGCGTTCATACCTATATTGTTCAGGGTAATTATAGGCTGGTGGAGTGAGGGAGAAGTTAAACCTCTTGTAAACACTAACATTACAAGAGGCATTAATTTAAAACTTATTTGGATTGACGTTTGTCGAGAATATAACGAACTGCCATTCTTGCTACGCCGGCTCCAATGCCTGAAACTACCGCCCAAGTTACTGCTTCTTTAATATCTGTATTTTCGCTTGGCTTGTCTTTGGGGGCTGGTTCGTTGGTAACCTTTTCCCACGATTTTTGTAAAGTTTTCCTTGTTAGCATACCTGCAGAAGCTGCTGCCAAACCTATACCTATAGTCGTAATTAGTTGTTTATTACTCATAATGTTCTCCTTTTAATAACTATAAATAGACGTTATTTATGTTTAATTTTTAAAGTATGAACATGCGTAACAGCAATTTACGTTCCGAAAGGCAACATTGCCTATATTAAGTCGTGTTGAATATTGTTTATATAGTAAATACTTTTGCCCTATGAAAACTTGTTTTGTTAAATGTCATGCACCTACAGTCAAAAAATAATAATTTACTATTTTTGGTTAATGAAAAGTTAACAAAGTGGCTTTGTAATGACTGGGATAATTTACATTTCATGACACAGGAATAATAATGAATGATTTAATAAACGATATTGATGTTAATCAGTATCTACCCGCCGCACTTGAATGGTCTACTAATATTTTACTCGCAATTGTAATACTGCTAGTAGGTTTATGGTTTGCAGGAAAGGTTAGAAATTTAATTGTTGGCTTATGCCATAAATATACTCATTTAGATGATACGCTATTTCGCTTTTTAGGCAGTATGGCCCGTTACATTATTTTAGCGTTTGTGTTTATTGCAGTGTTAAATCGTTTTGGTGTACAAACGGCTTCAATTATTGCGTTATTAGGCGCTGCAGGTTTAGCAATTGGTTTAGCACTACAAGGTGCTATGTCTAACTTGGCTGCAGGTGTAATGCTATTAATATTTAGGCCTTATAAGGTAAATGATTTTATTGAAGCCGCAGGTCGTTTTGGTAAAGTAACAGAAGTGGATATGTTTACGACTATTTTGCAAACGTTCGACAATCAACAAGTTATTATTCCAAACAGCCAAATTTGGGGTGCACAAATTATTAACCACTCGCATCACCCTATTCGTGGCGTAGATATGCATTTTGGTGTGGCTTACGATGAAAATACAGATGCAGTGCGTAGAGTTATTGATAGCGTGTTAGACAGCCATCCACATATTTTAAAAGATCCGGCCCCATTTGTTGAAGTTGAAACACTTAACAATAGCTCTGTCGACTTTTTAGTTCACCCTTTTTGTAAAGGTGAGCACTACTTTGAAATTTTATATACTGTGCCAGAGCTAATTAAAAAAGCACTTGATGAAAACAATATTGAGATTCCATTCCCTCATCGTAAAGTTATATTAGTAAACGAAAACAAAGATTAGTTAACCAGTAAGCCAATTTTAAAGTGCTTTTTAAGTGTTGAGCCTGGCTTACATAATAACAGTTGATAAAAAATAAAAGCCACTTTGCTAATAAATTTAAACAAAGCGGCTTTTTTATTACTTATTAATAACAAACTCTAATAGCCACTCAGTTTGTTTAGGGCTATTGCACTTCTTCGTCAGTGAATCTAAGTATATCGCCCGGTTGGCAATTTAAATGCTTACAAATGGCATTTAACGTGGAAAACCTGACTGCTTTTGCTCGTCCTGCTTTGAGCACTGATAGGTTTTGTGCCGTTATGCCAATAGCGTGCGCAAGTTCACTTGATTTCATTTTTCGTTTAGCAAGCATTACATCTAAATCAATAATAATAGGCATTAAATAACTAATTCTTGGTCTTGTTGAAGTTTATGGGCTTGTTTCATTATCCATCCGATAACGTAAATAATTAACCCCGATATAAGGCCTATTATATCGGTATCGCTAATTGAAACTACACGCTTAAGCTCTACGTCATCAATAATATTAATGATACTGAAAATTAAGGCAGGGTATAAGGCGACTATAAAAAACTGTAAAACCATTACTGCGCCTAACCATGAAAAACATTGACTATTCTTAGGGCCAAAAATACTGCCATTTCGATACAAGCTAAAAAGGCGTATTAAAATCGCATTTACCAGCAGTAAGAATGCGACTTGAACAAGTCCCAAAAATATAACAGGGTTGTAATTATTGCTTTTAAGGTATGAGGCTGCCTGTTGCCATGAGCCACTTACTTCTAGACCAATCCACATTTTTGTACCACTTTCGCTGCTATAATTTAATAGCTCTGTATTGCTCATTAATACCATGGCACTGCTGACCAACGTTATTAAAAAACCAAAGGCTAATAAAGTTAAAATAAAATTACTCATATATGTGATCTTTTTCATTGTGGTACGTTATTTTTTGTTATTTGAGATAATAGTACAGCATATTTTGATTTTAATTCAGCCCCTTTTAATGCATTACCGTGATGCATCCCTTTTGCTATATATAACTGTTTTTGACTCGATATAGCCTCTTTGTAGAGCTCCTTGGCTAATGAAATAGGTGTTTGCATGTCATTTTCACCCGTCATTATTAGTAGTGGTGATTTATAATCTTGCACCATTTTTAAATTGTTGATGGTTGTTAACTGTTTTGAAAAGTTAATATTTATAAATGGCTTTGCATACCATGGTATACGTGCGCTGGTCATTTGCTTTACGTTTGTAATACTGCCTTCAAGCACCAGACCATCAACAGGGCGCTGTGTTGCAATGTAGCCTGCAATCATGCTGCCCAGCGAGTGACCATGTAAAACGATTGGTATATTGCTTTGTTGTTTAGCAAAGTCGTAAATATCTAGCGCATCTTGTTTCATATTTTTTATGTTAGGTATGCCACTACTTTGCCCATACCCGCGATAATCTAACATTAAGATATTTACTTGCTGCTCGATTAGAATAGTGGCGGGTCCAGCGCTGTTTCTCTGAATAGTAAATTCGTTACCACCAAAATACACAACAGTAGCTTTTGGGTTTGCAATACTTAAATACGTGCCGCGAAGTGTATTTCCATCATGTGCAGATATTTCGATAGGTGTTATTTGTACTGAATTATTGATGGCTGAAAGTGTGCTTAACGTTATGTTTTTATTTGGTTTAATAAAGTGGGACTCACTAATATTTATTGTTTTACATGCTGTTTGGCTAAGTATTAGTAGTATCAAGATGATTAAATGTAAGGAGTGTTTCATATTTAGATCCATTAAATTAAAACACTAAAATGGCATTTTTATTATTGATAATCAATGTTTAATTATCGTTATTCGATAATTAAATAGTGCAGCTTTTATGATGGGTGGAAATTTTGTTACTTGCCACAGTATTTATACACTTAATATTCTATGAAGCGTTTTTAACATTATTTATAGCTAGTCTTTCATTGAACGCCATGCAAATGTTGAGGCGGCTATAACAATTGCAATGGCTATTCCTAAGTACAGGGTTTCTATTGTGCCGCCAAATTCAACTGCATGTTCTAAAAATAGTATGACAAGAACAACTGAGCTTACTTGTACGAGGGTTATTTTTAGATCGTGAAAGTCTTTAATATTAAAAGCGGCTAAAAACTTACTTTCTTTTGATTTAGCAGGCGATATGAATAAGCGGTATAAGCTAATGGCAATTACTTGTAGGGTAATACCGATTAATAGTAAATCGAGAATTTTAAGTAGTTCAACTATGAGGGCTTTACCTGCTTTTGCAGAATCTGGTAGGTCGAGAATGGTTGAAACCACTATATTAAAAACAATATTAATACACGAAACATAAACAAGAAGCGATGATAATGCTGCGGTAATAACCGCGATGACAACTAAAAAACGACTGGTTTGGAATATATTTTCCATGCTGCTCAACTTTATAATTAGACGTAACTTATACGAAGCATAGTATATGTTAGATCCCTAAGTTACTATTTAAACAGAGTAACTAACGCGAGAATATATTGAATTATTTAGCCCACCTTTATTTTGCAAAGCCAACGGCTGATTCTCACTTTGGAAATTTATTGGGCGATTTTGGTGGCCATAGGCATGTGGCGCAACTGAGTGAGCCTGTAAAAAATGCGCTTAGTAATCACTATTTAGTTGATAAATTTACCGACTCTCACCCAATTGTTAAAGAAGCTAAACAGTATTTTTCACCAATGCGCAGGCGATTTGCAGGCGTTGCAATTGATGTGGTGTTTGACCACTTTTTAATTATGCATTGGCAACGGTTTAGTGATCAGCCCTTGAGTGATTTTAAACGTAACAGTTTTGGGCTTTTAAATCAGCGGTTAGCGCACATGCCGCCGCGTATGCAGCGGGTTGTTACTAGCATAACTAAACACGATTGGTTTAAAGATTACGAAACCATTAATGGTGTGGGGGCTGCGTTGGATAATATTGCTGATCGTATTCGTTTTGCCAACCAATTTACTGGCGCTGCTGAAGATATAAAGCGCCATTACAACCAATTAGATGCCGCTTTTTTTAGCGTTTTTTCCAGAATTAATAGCACATGTAAAAGAGTTTAACACTGAACGCACTTGAGCTTACTGTGCTTTGTTTGTAATTACAGGCAAAGGTTTTTGTTAATGCAGTTTAGTCGTCTGGGCCGTTTAAGGTAAATTTTAGGTGCTTTCGCATATCTTTTAAAATAACGCCTTTTTTAAGCATTGCGCCGCTTAATCGTTTTTGCCATTTTAATATGTCAGGCTCGGCGGCATCAAGGGCTTGCTGGTTTTCAAACTGAAAGCACATAAGTAACGAGCCTGGGAATAAGTGATACTCCACGTCAAACCAACATTGCAGCATACCGGGTAGTTCGGCTCGGCCTTGCTCTTCTATTTTATCGGCAACGTTAAGCACAAGCGCTTGTTGTTTTTCTTGCACTTTAGATAGTTTTTTCATTGTTGTGTTCCACTTGAGGGCATAATAATAGCCAGAGTGAGTCATTATACATAAGCTTTTAATGGCCAACACCTTAAAGCTAAGTTAATAATAATTTAGGTATAAATATAAGCTTAAACGCAGTAACTTTACTCGCTGCTTTTAGCATGGTTAACTTGGCGCTGCTTTTGTAAAGTGGGGTAAATACGCAAACAATGGTCATTAATTACGCCTGTTTTGTGTATAACAATAATAATTGCAGCCACTAAAGTGTTATTAATTAATGATTGAGTGACGTGATAACGCAAGTTAAACGTAACGCTATGGTAGCAGTTTTAATATGTATAAAGGCGTTGTTTTTAAAATTTAAAAAGGAAGTTGTGTTGTGAAAAATATGGTTGTTTTACTTTTAGGTATGTGGTTTTTAAGCGGGTGTACGACTACCAACAACATTGAGTTTCCTATTGTTGGAAACAATGTTGCTTACTCTAAAGTAGCGTCGCTTGGTTTTGTAAATGCTAATGAAAAAGTACCTTACGGGAGTGATGAATCACAATTTGCATTACTGTGGCGCGCCACGCAAGCTGAGCAAAGTACATCAAAGCCGTTAGTTGTATTGCTACATGGTGGCTGTTGGCTAAGTGCATACGATATAAAACACAGCTATGCATTAAGCACAGGCTTAGCACAAGCAGGATTTAATGTGTGGTCGGTGGAATATCGCCGCAGTGGTAAAAGCGGTGGTGGCTGGCCTGTAACTTTTGACGATATTAAAGCCGGTATTTTAGCATCCAGTGTCTACAACAGTGGCGAATTTAAATTGAATAATACAGTGGTTATTGGGCATTCGGCTGGTGGTCATTTAGCGTTACTAGCGGGTGGACAAATGAGTGAATTAAAAGGCGTCATTGGCCTTGCTCCCATTACCGATATTAAAGCCTATGCGGCAGGTACAAATAGCTGCCAAACAGTCACTAAAGATTTTATGCAAGGTATGCCAAGCGATAAACCTAAAGAATACACTCAGGCCAACCCAAGTGAGCAACCATTGCATCAACAAAGCATTATTTTACAAGGTGCGAATGACAGCATTGTTCCTGCGTATAATTTAGAACAGCTTAATCGACCAGTAGATTTACTCGAAGGGGTGGGGCATTTTGATTGGATACACCCAGGTTCTGCTGCTTTTAGCACCTTAGTTAAACATTTAAACGGAATCGATAAATGAATTTTGATGATATTGTAGCGCTTGATAAAGCTGATGTATTGGCAGGCAAGCGTGATGAATTTGATTTACCCGCAAACACTATTTATTTAGATGGTAACTCGCTAGGTGCTTTACCTAAAGCGGTTAAAACCAGAGTGGCGCAAGTAGTGAGCGAGCAGTGGGGGAGCCATTTAATTAGGAGCTGGAATGATCACCAATGGATTGATTTACCTACACAGGTTGGCGAAAAAATAGCGCCCATAATTGGTGCTGAAAAAGGCCAAGTCATTTGTTGTGATTCGATTTCAATAAACTTATTTAAGCTTTTAAGCAGCGCGCTTATGTTAAACACTGGCCGTAGTAAAGTGTTGTCGACACAAGATAATTTTCCGACCGATTTATACATGGTGCAAGGTTTAAGCGATTTATTAGGTACTGACTTATGTCAATTAAAACTAGTTGAAGAGCAATATATTGAACAAAACTTGACTGACGATATAGCGGTATTGTTACTTACCCAAGTTAACTTTAGAACTGGTAAGCTTTTGAATATGCAAAAACTTACTGAGCTTGCCCATAAAAAAGGTATTTTAGTAATATGGGATTTAGCACACAGTGCAGGTGCGTTGCCGGTTGAGCTGGATAAATGCAACGTTGATTTTGCAGTAGGCTGTGGCTACAAATATTTAAATGGTGGCCCTGGCTCACCTGCCTTTTTATACGTTGCCAAGCGCCACCAAAGTGCCGTTAAACAGCCATTGAGTGGTTGGATGGGGCATGCAAAGCCATTCGCGTTTGATGCTCAATACGAGTGTGCAGCAAGTATTAATCAGTATTTATGTGGTACGCCAAGTGTGATTGCTATGAGTGCGTTAGACGCTGCACTTGATGTGTGGGAAAGCGTAAAAATAAGCGATGTGAGGGCTAAGTCGATTGCTTTAGCCGATGTGTTTATTGCTTTAGTGCATTCGCATGCTAGCTTGGCTGACTTGCGCTTAAGCTCTACTGAGGATTCAATCCAACGCGGAAGCCAATTGGCTTTTTCGCATAACCACGCATTTGCTATTTGCCAAGCATTAATAGAAAAAGGTGTTATTGCTGATTTTAGAGCGCCTAATATTTTACGGTTTGGTTTTACGCCTTTGTATACCTCGTTTGAAGATGTGTGGAACGCGGTAAATACGTTAGTTGATGTAGTTACAACAAAGTTATACGCCGAGCCACGGTTTAACTTGGCGGGTAAGGTTACTTAATAAAGTGGGCTAATTGCTTTGGTTTATTTTGCTTAAGCAATTAGCCTCTAGCTGTATTACAAGGTTGCTATTAACTATTGAAACTTAAAGTTTTTCATTGTGTGTTGCAGGGTTTCAGTGTTGAGTCGCATTTCATTAAATATTTCTTCTTGCTTACGTGCTGCTTCAACTTCGTGGTTGGCGTATTCAAATACGCTTGCAGCATCCACTGCTATATTTGACGCAACTGCCGACTGTTGTTCTGCGGCTGATGACACGTTCATGGCTAAGTTTTCGAGTACTTTACTTTGTGCATGCACTTGCTCGGATACCGCTCTTGCTTGATCAAATCGTTCTAATGTGGCTTTTGATAATTTAGTACTTGCCACAATAGAGCTAACTACTTGGTCGCTGATAGATTGTAACTCGCCGAGCAAAGACGAAATTTTTTCTGATGATTCTTTACTGTTTCCGGCAAGGCTTCTTACTTCGTCGGCAACAACGGCAAACCCTCTACCATGCTCACCTGCTCTTGCTGCTTCAATAGCGGCATTGAGCGCTAGTAAATTAGTTTGCTCGGCAATGCTACTAATTGAATCTAAAATGGACGATATACTCGCTACCTGCTGATCCATTTTACTTACCACTTCTTCTACGTCAGACATCCCCGTTGCAAGCTCAGTAATTGAGCTTTGGCTGAGTTTGTTATCTTCTATCAACAGATTGGCTTGTTTGTTTAACTCGTCACTAGAGCTGAGAGTTTCAGAAGCTGAGCCTGCTATTTCGCGGCTTGTTGCGGCCATTTCTTCTATTGCGGTGGCTATATTACTCGCCATAGCCAATGTTTTGTTTGAATCATCAAGGACTGTTTTTGTTGCATTACTCATATCGTCACTGAGTTTTGAGCCCGAATTTATTGAGTGGTCGAGCCCTAATAGCAGGTCTTTAAAAGCGAAAATAGTATTGTGGATAGCATTTGATATTTCGCCGAGTTCATCTTTACTTTTGAGCCTTATATCTATTGTTAGGTCGCCTTTTTCGGCTTTAAGTAAGAGTGACGTTAGTTGGCTTAATTCCTTTTTGAGAGTACTTAATAAATGAAAGTTTAAGTATGCGATGATCACAAGTGTAACCAAAAAGTAGATAATAGTGAGTGTAAGCGTTGTATCGGCCGCTTCTTTTAGTTCAAGGCCATCTTTGTCAACAGTACTCCATTGGCTGTCTAGTACTTTTTTAATTTGAGTTATTTGTTGTGTTGCCATAGGAAACCACACTGAGGCTGCCGGCAAAGCTGTAAAGTTAGGCGATTCTGTATTGAGCAATGTGTTTGTTATTGCATTAATTTCACGTGAGTCAGTGCTTTGTATAATACTGTTAAAGCTTTGTAATTGTTGGCCTTGCAAATTAGCTATTAAATATTGGTTGAGCAAATCTATTTCTGAATTGTATAAGGCAATATTTTGCTGTGTAACACTCGTTAATTGCTTTTTAGCTAAAGTGCCATTTATTTTTCCCCTATTTTGGCCCAAACGTTCTTTGTATTGCGCGAGCAAAAAAGCAATATTTAGATCTTTAGATAATACC
This sequence comes from Pseudoalteromonas sp. BSi20480, assembly GCF_000241365.1. NCBI lineage: Bacteria > Pseudomonadati > Pseudomonadota > Gammaproteobacteria > Alteromonadales > Pseudoalteromonadaceae > Pseudoalteromonas > Pseudoalteromonas sp. BSi20480. Next base: position 12,858 of record NZ_BADX01000070.1, read on the forward strand.
GGGTGCTTTATTTGGCTACTCAGGTTAGCCGCTATATCGAGTGCAATTTGATTTAATTTACTGTAAAACGCGAACGCACCAGGGGCTGCTTTATTATCAACTTGAGTGCGTAATGCCGCTTTTTTTGCATTGTGATCAAAAAGAATACTTAAATTTTTAGAGACCTTTGTAGAATTTTTAGTAAGTTGATCACTTACCGACTCTAAATGCTGTATTGAAGCATCTGCTTTTTGGCGTTGCGCGAGCACTTTGTTTTTAGCCTCGGCTGAACCACTTCCTAAAAGCCTGCAGTTAACCCTCGCTCTACAGCATGGTTATGTGCCACTTTTTCCAGTGCATCTAACAAGCTAATTAATGCAATATCTTGCTGCAGTGTCTGCGACTCCTGCCATTTATTCGCTATGTTTTGTATCAGCAATATAAAAATAAAAACCATTAATATGATTGATGTTAACAAAGAGAGTTGAATGATAGATAGTCGGCCAAGTAAGCGATTCATAGGGTTAGTCCTGTTGTGTATTTATCTCGGTATTTTGGCTAAACAAGGGTTAAGCAAATAAATAGCCATTAACTATTTAATACATAAAGCTTAGTGTAGTTTTTAATAAATTCACTTGAACAAGTGACTTAATTTAGTAAATGGTGTTATGTGTGAGGTACTTAATCGCGGCTTGTTTACAAATCATTGCAATTTTGTAAGCGTTTTGGTGGTGGCTATCTTGTTATTGCTTTTGCTAATTAGAGATAATGCTAGGTGAACCAATTTAACGGACTAATTAAAATGAATAAATTTATACTTACCCCGCTTGCTATTACACTTTCTTTAACGCTTAGCGCATGTGGTGGCTCTTCATCAGAAAGTAGCTCTGGCGGCTCGTCAAGCGGTGGCAACACTGCCCAACTTCAAACTATTGCTTTACAAACATTAACTCGCGAATGCGGGGCTGATTCTGCGTATCAAGCAGATGTTGTTTTTCATAATGATGATGGCGGTGCTATCGGTTCTGTTAAAACCGATGCAGAAGGTAAATTTTCAGGTGAGTTACCCTCAGGCACCAAGCATGTATCAGTATTAGGTGATGTGTTTGATGAAGAAGACGGTGGTTATAAGCAAATTATCACTGAGCTTGATATTGAAAATAGAACTAATTTAGGCACCTTTTATTTTAATGACTTCACAGGTGACTGTGGATGTACTGAATATAGTGTTGATACAACAGCGCTAAGTACGATTGCGTCTGATTACATAATATATCAATCACAAGGTAACGAAGTTTCGGGGTCTGTAAATGTTTGCCCGAATGATAATAAGCTTTATTTAACGGCGCTTTCTAGTTACTCAGTTGATGCAAAAGCTGCCGTTATTGATATACCGGTAAATTCATCAGTTATTACCCTAACAGATGAAGATTTTATTCATGACGGTGTTGAAGTTCCTGTTCAATTAGATATTGATGCTGATTATGCTAGTACTCGAGGTTATATAGAAGCTGATAATGCGTATAGGTTTGTTCAATATAGTGGTTCTGAAATATCAAACACGCTTTTTGTATTCCCAACAGTAACTGAGCATAATTTTTATGTGCAACTTGATTTTATGTCAGACCTTATGAATGTAGATGGTGTTGATGTTGAGTTTCAAAGCTATGCCCGAAGCGCAGTAGATACTAATGGTGATTATCAGCTGACCACACTTCCGATCGTTACTGACGATTTAGGGTTTAGTTTACTTCAATTTGCTGAAAACAATGATTCAAGTTTTGACTTTGGTAATGTTGACAATCGGTTTGCTCGCACAATATGGGGTTACAGCTTTTTAGTTGATGATTCTGCTGAAAGTCGATTTGATTGGACAATAAAAGCGGGCATAAGTGGTCAAATTCCAGATTTGTCTTTTGGTAGTGTGTTCCCTGAACCCACTGATGAGGTCATTTTAGAAGAGTTAACGGTATTACTTTATGGCTATGCTGGTAATGAAACCGATGCAAACAGTTATGCAAAACTTTTAGATACTATGTCTGAAGGTGGGCATTTAACTAAGCCAGAGTTTAGTAATTATGTATATACATTTGTAAGTGCTGAAATATATTAGTCATTGCGTTTGGTTTTGTATTAAAAAGGCCACACTTGTGGCCTTTTAAAAATAATGTTTTAGCTTTCGGTCGACGTAAAAAGTTTATTGGGTAAAATCAATATTCTCAATTAGGTGTACCGTAACATCAGCACTGCACGTTACTGTTAAGTTACTTGCTTTAGTTGGTAGTGTTTGGCATTGCAAGTTTTTTACTTGTGCAATTCCAGCTGTTTGTGCGACGGCCTTTTCAGAAAAATCCTGTCTTGAATAGCGTGTGTTACTTTTGTTTGAGTCAACATTAATAACAGTCGTATTAGTCTTCGATGTTGAAGCAATAACAACACCGTTTACTTCCTCTGTAGCTAGTTGAACTATTTCTTTTTTGGCGCGTTCTCTTAAGCTTTTTACAGTTTCCTCATCATTACCCATCACCGTGGTAGATCTGTTTAATGTTTTAACAATGGGGTTATTATTAATATCTTTTTTGTAATGTATTTTAAAGCTACCACTCGATTTTTCGGTTTGCTGAGGTTTTATTTTATTGCTTTCAGCTAAAGGAATAACGATGTCGTATTCATTATTTTTACTGGAAGCACACCCCGCTAAAAAAGTAATTAGGATTAGCGGTAATATTTTCATTTTAGGCCTCTTTGTTTTTTATGCGCATCACTTAATACTTTGTAGTCTTCCACCTCTTTTATTGAATCAAGAATATCAAAGTTTCTAGGATCAATAAGATTCGCTTTTGTCATTAAGTCATAAGCTTCTGTATGTTTGCCCTGCATTAATTTTATTAAACCTTGGTTGTGAAGGGCTATGGCTTGATCTTCAATTGAATTACTATTTTGAGCAACTTGTTCAAAAATACTAAAAGCTTGGCTTAAACGGTCTTTTTTTACATACTCTATACCTAAATCAATATTTTCATCTTCCCCATTTAGGTAATTAAGTTTTACTAAAGAACGATATGGGGAAACTTGTTTAACAACAAAGTCAGCCGCCTTTTCTATTAAAAAGTCAGCAACTTCAGAGTCGGTCCGGAGCTTATCTTTTGCTTTACTTCTATTTTCGCTTGAGCTTTTTTCTTTACTGTAAGTAAATGTTTCAGAAGCACTATTTAGTGTTTGCTGGCCATAAATAACGTAATAAGTTAGGGTTAAAGTTTGTTTAACCGATGCATGATAGCTGTACCACGTTTCTTTTTTTCCTTCATGCTTTTCACTCCATGAATTACGCTCTACTCGAGATGGTGAAATTTCACCAACCAGCTTATAGGGGGAATTGGCATGTACCTTTACATATCCATGACTCATTAATTTAGATTTTATTTTTGCCGAAAGCGCATTTCCCTTAATGTTATATTTATCGCCGTTAAAACCAACTACAGCAATATGATCAAGAGCAAGGCCTGACTTACTAGGCATATTCATTGTTGAATCAACTTCAACTTTTGAAGCGCAGCCAGTAAGTACAGCCAATAAACTAAAAAAGTATAATGAATGTGTGAATGTTTTTTTAATATTTAGCATCGCTTTTTCCATTTCCATGTTTAATGTGAAACTAACGCCTTTTTTGCTGGAAAGGCAATTAATCACCCGATAAGTAGTTTTAAATTTGCTCCATAGATTTATAAATAGGTTGACGCTCTAGCACCTTTTGTAAATACTTTTTTGTTTCTTCGTATGGAAGGTCTCTAATAAGCTTGTTATAGACCTCTTCAGGCGTCATTTTATTTATTATGTTAGAAGCTTTATTGATATTTCTTGAGTTATCGGTGTTAAAGGCTTTAGCTACGTTCCCTGCACCGGTGTTGTAAGCTGCAATCATGCAATAAAACCGACTTTGCTGATTACTTATTTTAGCCAAATAGCGTGTGTTTAAAAGGTGCATATATGCAACACCTGTTTCAATATTATTCTTTGGGTTGAATAAATACTCCTTGCTCATGATGTTCTTTTTCTTATGTAAAAAAAGATTAACATCAGCTCCTGCACTTATAGGCACAATCTGCATTAAACCAAAGGCGGGAATTGGAGATTCTGCTTGAGTATTAAAGTGACTTTCAGTATGGATAATCGAAAAAAGCAAACTCTCGGGCAACCGCCAACGCTTACTATGCTTACTAACGATTATTTTTATAGGGGGCTGCTTTTTTTATAAAACTGCTATGGGCAAGCGGTATGGTGTAGGTGGTAACTCGTTTGTTTTTTAGCTTTTCTCTTTGTTGCATCGCGTTAGCTTCTACTTGCGACGCTTTTAAGCTTTTTATACGCTGTGTTTTTTCTGATTCTATTTTTGCTATTTCTGCAGTCAATTTCTTTTTAGCGAGTAAATTTTCGCTATCTAGCTGAACAGGTGATGATACTTGTAAAGACATATCAAACACTTTTTCAACTTGTTGGCGAGCTTCAATAGTTTGCTTATTTATTTTATTAATTTCTTTTTCTATCAATGCTTCAGGCTGTGTAATCACTTCAACCTGCGTTTCAACGGGAGAGATATTTTCTATATTTTTTTTAAGTATCTTAAATGAAGTGCTATTTATTTTGCTCGCTACCACTTCATTAGCATTTAACGCACTTTTTAGAGCGTTACTGATATCTTTTGTAGAAACATGTTCTTGCTCGTTGTGCAAAATGCTAATACTTATCTGGTCATTCTCATAGTCAATAGTGGTTTTTGCTTTGTTATCAGGGCTATAGTAGGTCGTTTGACTAGAAAGCTGAGGATCTGTTTCACCCCACGTGTTAATGAGCTTGTCGCGTATATCATCAAGTTTTTTAAAATGTTTGCGTCTAAAATCTTGATATTCAGATAAGTAGGTTTCTTTCCAGTCGTTAAACTCTTTTAGTTCTTCTGCACTGCCTTCTTTTTCTAAAGCGGCCATTTCTTGCTCTAGCTGCTCAAATGGGTCATTTGTTTGTTGAGCTGAAACTTCCGTTACATTTAGCATTAAGGTGGTAAATAGTGGTACATATAAATTAAGTTTGAATAAACTCATAAAAAACCTTTATCAACTTTTTGTTAATGTTTGGTACTCAAATCGGGTGAGTAAAGATTCTGCAACAATTTTGCTCTCTAATTCACTGACTGCATAATAGTTGGGCTTTATTTTCGCTCGTAATGATTCAACTTCCTTTTTCAACTCATTAAGGTTATCTGAATAGGTAGCCAAAGAATCCATCGTGTTAATACTTGTTTTTATTGTTGCTAAATACTTCTCTGGTACTTTTACGGAGCCAGGAACTGCGGCGTAGCCAATAAACCCTTTGGATAAAGAAAGAAACATTTTTTCTTTACCAAGATTTTGAGATTCTAGATAATAAGTCAAGTTACGATTGTCAAAGCTGTATTCAAATTCACTTGAATTTTTCTCTAAAATTGTTGATTCGCCCAGTGGGCCCGAGAAAGGTATGACAGGAGAAAAATCTGAAATACGTGACACTACGGAGTAACCATTAATACGCTTGTCAGAGGTGATGACAGTAAAGATAAACTTTTTTCTAATGTAATAGTAAAACTCAACATCAATATCTATTCGTGACCTTTTTACTGCGTTAGGCTCCCCTAGAAATGTTTTGATGTAAGCGATGCTATTACCTATGTTAACTTTATCTATCTGCTTATACTGAACTTTATGTGTAAAGTTCTCTACGAACGCAGAGTAAGCACTTTTAAGAACATCTTTTGTATCACCCCACTGTCCAATAGAAATCAATATAGCGGCTATCATTAAGATAGAGCTTTGTACTTTTTTCCAGGTTGATGTTTGATTATTATTTTCTGTCATATTTTTACTTATAATAGAAAACTTCACGCATAGTAATTTGGTGAAGTTTTTTGACCGACAACTATGCAATTAATTGGTTAGTTTTTTTATTTCTTGATCTAGGTCGTTTTCGGCTTTTTTGGCTTTGAATTCTTGATACAAAAACTTTTCGTCAGCGGGGTTTATGGTTCGTTGACTTTGTTTAAGAATGTCATTGAATAAGGATTTTGTTTGATTTGGTTCAAGGGCTGTAAGTACACAAAAATGATCTTTTCCAGATATATTAACAATATCCGATTTTATTAGCCTAGAGCCCTGCAATTTTTGCTTGGTTAGTTGCTTTGAAACAGAGCTAAAGCTTGTACCAACAGTGGTATCATCATTTGCATCTGTACGATTGCTATATGTTTTTTCAAGCCCTTCAATACGTGTTTCTATTTGTTGTGCTAGCGCTAGACGACTGTTTGCTGTTGCGAGTTTTTTATCAATAGATAAGTTGCCTGAGAACTTCACACAATCTGTCGCGGCAATGCCTTCACTTACATGAGGGTTTAAAACCCAGTCAGGCAGATTTGAAACAGGTGTACTTGCGCTTTTTTCTGCAACTGTATTACAGCCAGCAATAACAACAACAACAGATGTTAATAATGTGCGGGATATTTTCATATAGTCACTAACCTTGTAGTTAATTTAGGTGGAAATTTAAGCAGACACTAATTGTATGTTTGTAGAATAGTTTTATTTGTGTAAAGGAGGGAATGAAAAACTGCATTATTTGATTGCCTCCATGCTTAAATCACTAGTTTTAAAGAATAAACCAAATTATTAATAATTAATATAGATTAGTGTTTTTAAATAATTTTTAATACGCACAGGTATTTAAATTCTTTAACAGAAACAACTTTATGTTTTTAAGTACTATACCTAGTTGAAAGTTTAAGAGCGTGCCACTTACGCCGTTTCCCAATATGGGATTTCGCCATAATACTTTATAAAAAAGTCGATAAATGCACGTACTTTTGGCGCGAGCAACCGGGAGCTTGGGTATACAGCCCAAATAGCGGCATTTGAATCCATGGGGTAATCTTTTAGTATTTGAACTAGGGTGCCTTCTTTTAATGCGTTGTGGGCGCACCAAATAGACGAAATAGTAATACCTGCATCATTAATACACGCATCCCTTATCGACTCTCCATTATCAATACGAATACTGCCTTTTACCTTAACTCTTTCAATGCCATTTGGCGTTTTAAAGCTCCAGTAGTCAATCCCAATTAATTTAATACAATTATGGTTGAGAAGATCCTGTGGTGTTTTTGGTTCTCCGTGTTCTGCTATGTAGCCTGGTGAGGCGCATATAATTCTATGGTCGCGAGCTAACTTTCTGGCTACGAGGGTTGAATCGTTAAGCTCGGCATTTCTGATAGCGATATCAAAACCACCTTCGACCATGTCTACAATACTATCGCTTTGTCTTAAATCCACTTTAAGCTCAGGGTGCTGATCAATAAAAGCTTTAAGTGCGGGCACTATATGCATACGACCAAATGAGGAAGGGGCTGCAACACGAATCGTGCCTTGGGGGGTAAAAGAGCCTGCGCCTACAGCTGCTTTTGCACTATTTATAGCATTTAATATTTCTTCAGCGTGAGGTAAAAACTCTCGGCCTTCTTCAGTTAAAGATACTCGCCTTGTTGTACGGTGAATTAGTTTTACACCAAGCGATTCCTCAAGCTTAATAATATGCATGCTAGCTACCGGCGGCGAAAGGCCAAGTTCCGCGCCTGCTGAACTAATATTGTGTGTAGAGGCGACTCGAACGAATAACTTTAGGTGTTCATTGTTCATTATTAAAGCCTATTATTAATTAAATTTTAAAACTAGCTGTTCATTTGAGTGTATTATCATGGGTATCTCTTGTAAATATACCGGCTGTTTAAACTAAACAAGGGGGGACCATAAATGTCAGCAGCATGGCGAAATACTAGCTAACCCTGCAACAATTATTGATGAAGGGCGCATATTGCCTGTGTTAGACAACATTGAATTTAATCTTGAGGATGCAGGTAAAACGCATGATGGCCTTGCTAGTGGTGAAGGTATGGGGAAAGTGGTTATTTCACTATAAATTGTCGTGTCGGCTTAAGCCGAGCACTTATTAAATGTGCCCGGCTTTTTTATTATTTATAGGCAAAATTACTCTATAAAGATTTACGGTTAAATAGTCATAAATTCAATTGAGATCTATTTGTTTTGATAAAAATAACGTAGTTAAGTCTGTTATTTTTATCAGGGCTTCTTTATCTGCGTGGGTCCATGATATTTTCGCTCCAATACTTTCGCAGCAAATCACGCCTAGTGCTTTATTATCTTTAAAATAAATGTAGTCAAGTAGTGAGTAAATATCGTATGGCTCAAAATAGCTTTTGGTAAAGCCTTTTGTAACTTCGTGATTTCTTGCATCGGGGGCATCAAGTATTTGGTGGCTTAGTATATAGTTAAAGTAATCTGGGTAGTCTTTTGCTGTTAATACTGAGTCAAGAATGACTTCATCGTTCTCATCAAGGCACATTAAGCAATTTATCTCAGAGTATTCTTCATTAAACAGCCATAAGCTGACTCTGTTGGCCGCAGGTATTAATCTTTTTAGTTCTCGGCATGTTTGTTTAAGTTTATGTTCTCTTTTAATGCTCGGATCACTAATTTTTATTGCTAAGTCTTTGAGGTTTTCGTTGTTTGGATTGTAAACATTAAGCAAGCTGTTCAAGCTATCTTTATTAAATGGCTTAGTTAAATAACCGTCCATGCCAATATTTAGGTAATGCTCAATATCTTGTTTCATTGTGTTGGCAGTCATGGCAATGATAGGTATTGATTTACCGTTTTTCCGTGCTCTTATGGCCTTAGTTGCTTCAACTCCATCCATTACTGGCATTTGAATATCCATAAAGATTAAATCAACGTGGTTGTTAACAAAGTAATCAACACACTCTTTACCGTTTTCAGCAAAAATCACTTGAGTGTTGTGCGCTTTTAACATTTTATTGACGACGATTTGATTTATTTTATTATCTTCCGCAACTAAAATTGCACAGCCTTGTAAATCAGTTACTTCTTTGTTTTTCTTTAGCAAACTATCTAAAATCGATGCTTCAAAGCTTTGTTGATAAATAAATGTAGAGCCTTCATTTTCTTGGCTGGTAAAACTGATTTTCCCACCCATTAAATGACTTAACTTATTACAAATGGAAAGGCCTAACCCTGTACCACCAAATTTACGAGAGGTAGATGAATCAGCTTGATGAAATTCTTTAAATAAGTTTGCTTGTGCTGCTTTATTTATCCCTATACCTGTATCTATGACCTTAAATGTTATGTTCTGTGTATTTAAAGAGTGACCTTTTAAGTTAATTATTAAATCAACGTGCCCAGCTTGAGTAAATTTAATTGCATTTGAGCATAGGTTATTTAATATTTGCGATATTCTTAGTGGGTCACCTTTTAATGTTTCAGCCACTTTTTTATCTATTGATACATTAAACTTTATACCTTTATCAGAGGCTTGTTTTTTTAGTGGCTCAATTACACCATTAACAACGTCTTTAAGGTTAAAGTCGATATGTTCAATATCTAATTTTCCAGCTTCTATTTTTGAAAAATCTAAAATATCATTCACTATATTGGATAAAATATTGGCTGAGTTTAGAATACTTTTTAGCGCAATATCTTTTTCACTATTACTGCTGTCAGATAAGCCAAATTCGGCCAAGTTTAAGATACCGTGAAGTGGTGTTCTTAGCTCATGCGACATATTAGCTAAAAATTTACCTTTTAAATTATTGGATGTATCTGCTTCAGCTTTTAGTTTTTCAAGCTCTTGAATATGAGTTTTTTGCTGTTCTAATGCTTTACTTAGTTCTCTGTTTTTTAGCCTTAACTCTAATTGGGCTATGACTTCTTTGCCTAAAATAGTTAACGCACTAATTTGTTTTTTAGTTAATTTTTTAGGTTTATCACTAATTACACATAAAGTACCAATTGTACTGCCTTGCGGTGTGATAAGGGGGGCACCTGCATAAAAGCGAATGTTAGGGTCGTTGGTTACTAATGGATTGTCATGAAAGCGCTCATCAAGCAATGCATTTTGTATTTCAAATACTTGGTCTTGCAAAATAGCATGGGAGCAAAACGCAATATCACGCTCTGTTTCAGTCGCTTCAATACCGTATTTTGATTTAAACCATTGTCTTTGCGGATCGACTAAACTTATAAGTGATATGGGGGTATCACATATATCTGAGGCAAGTTGAGTTAAGTCATCAAATACTTTTTCTGCTTCTGTATCTAATATTTCGTACTCATATAATGCTTTTAATCGAGATTGTTCATCCGCTGGAATTCGCGCTTTCTGCATAGTAATACCTAATGTTTATATTGCGTTACTATAGAAGTAAAGTGAACTGAATGACAACTTTTAACTACAAGTTACAATAAAGAGACAAATATTCGTTAGCTTTATTATAGACAGCCCGCCATTTACAAAAAGTTATTGATTTACATTAAGCTCAATAAAAATAAGTTGGAAGGTTAATTAATCAATTATAAAAATTTAACGGACCTTTATTGGGTATAGTAGCGGTAATCACTGTACCTTTGAAATTAAACCAACCAAACAATTATATATTGTTTATTTTAATGGATTTTAAATATCATTAGATATTTAATTTAGTTTACAGTTTTGGTGTAAACACCTTATTGAGTAGCTTAAGCTGGAAAATCTACTTTAAACTTTCAATTAGCTTTAGCTTACTTTCAAAATTTAGCTTTACATGAATGAAGCGAGCTAGTGTGGCAATTAGTACCAAAGTGCCAATACCTACTTGTGTGAGCCATATTGTTGTGTGGTTATACATTAAAATGCTCACGGCCGCAGTGATGCAAAGCGCAGCCCACAAAATAGAACAGCCTATAAGGTTTAAGCGCCAATAGTTTATTTGATTAATGAGCTGCTGCTTTTTAAAAAGTAGTAAACCATTAACATCTAGGGTGTATGTTTTTATTAGCTTTTTGCGCTGAATAAATGCCCATATTGAAAACCCAATTGGAAGCGGAGTTAAAATTGCATACAACACTTGCTCAGGAGTACTAGTTGCTTCAAAAATTAATGCATAGATACAAAATAAGCTAACAAATGCGCCTGCAACTAAGTCTAACCATGCTTTAATTGATTGTTTTTTTCTTGCCGATGTAATTTGGCTCAGTAGTGCGGCAGTATCCAGTTTTGGAGTCGCACTTTTATAGTCTTTTTGCCATTGTTCTAATAGTGGATCCATAATTATTATTGCTCCATTAGCTTTTGAAGTTGCACACGTGCGCGGCTAGCACGCTTGGCGACGTTCGCTTCGTTTATACCTAGCGTATGTGCTATTTCGGCTTGGTTAAAACCTTCTAATTGAAGAGAAATAACTAGCCTAAATTTTAATGGTAGTCGTCTCATTGCTGTCATTAAATCATACGTGTTATCGCTGTGTTGGTGAGAATTAGTACTAACCAAGTCAAGTAAAGGGTCGCTTAAATTATGACGATCTTGGCGACGTGTTTCTTTTAAAACATGATCGACAGCACGGTTGTGTGCGACCCTAGCAATAAAGGTCTTCATACTTGAATCGCCTCTAAAGTTTTCTACTGCATGCCAAACAGCTAACGATATATCTTGCAGTAGGTCCTCTCTAAGTGCTTGGTCTGCTTCATGTGTTGCAGCAATACGCGCCATTAAAGGTGCGTATTGCAATAGTATCTCATGAATATGATCCCTTTTTTCCACTAGTCTTCCTTGTTTTTGATAAATACACTTCTGTAAGCAATATAGCTTATACACGTGAGTATAGGACCCGTAATAATCGCACTTAATAAAAAAGTATAAGGAGCTAACAATAGACTTAAGAAAGAAATTAGCGCGATTAAACACATTGGTTTAAACGCATAGAAAAAAGCATTTAGGCTACTTTTTAATGCTTGAAGTACGTTTTTTTCACCAAGTAAAACACAATAGCTTGCAAAACTGACAGGCAGTGTAACAGGAATAATCGAGGCAAAAATAATACCTAGTTGCCATTGGGTAACTTCAGTAGGCTGCGAAAATAAAAATAAAAGTAAATTTATGCCATCATTTCCTAGTAAAAGCTTTGCTACAAATAACTGAATAAAAAAAGCAGATGCTAAAATTGCTGAAAGCGGAATCATGCTTAGCCAGTTTTTAGCTTTAAAAATCGACTTTAATGAAAATACTTTATGAGTGGCCAGATGGTGAATGACGATAACAGCGCTACTGCCTACAAAAGTGGCAGCCCATTTGGAGGCTAGCATGCCATAAGGGGCGGGTAGTATTTGAAAAATACCTTCAATAATTAAAGGAAGCAGTAAAAATAAAAAAAGTTTTACAGGTGCTTGCTTAAAAAGTGAAAAACCGTCTTGAAGCCATTGATTAGCTTTATTAGCGGGTAAACTATGTAGTGGGGTTACTGTTAATGTATTCATAATTACTCTCCTTTTGATTGTTATGTTATTAGTCGATAACAATGAGAATAATCTGACATTTTATTTTTAATTAAAGTAAAAAATTTAAAACACAAAAATAGATTTATAATTAGATTAGCTTACACCACAAGCAGGATATAAATTAAGCACTTCGGTAACTACTTGACCAAATAGAGCTTGTTCTTGCTTTGACAAATTAATAGTTGGGTCAAATTTCATGATATCGGCGGGTCGTGAAGTAATTATTTCTGAAAAAGTCATTGCTGTTAATACATTGCCTGCATAAGAGGCATGGTTGCCATCATCCATATGTAGTTTTGCATTTGGCATTAACACTAAAAGCCTGTTCCAAACAAGGCCAATAGGAGCTACGCAGCTAGGTTGTTTAGCGCTTATTGATAAATGTAAGTCGTATACACGCTGGCCTTCTTCAGGGTTGCCTCTTTGTGGGTGTTCAGGAAATAAAATAGGTGTGATATTTTGTGCCTTAGCTGATGAAATTAAATGCTCAGCGGCATCAGTAGGGTAAGTTGTTAAACCAGACTGAGAGTATTTTTGGCCTTGAAAAATGGCATGGCTTAGATTTTTGTTTTTAAGTTTGTCTACGTTTGCCCTATTACTCACAATATTATCTAAAAAAGGTCCCGACACTGTGGTTGTTTGAACTGGCTTATCTGGGTATTGGTTTTCGATTATATGCTCAATGATCCGCCCTAACTGACTGCTGTGACTATTGCCATAAATAATAATGTTGTAATTATCTTCGATATTGTTTTGTGTAATTGGAGTCGGACTTTCACTTGTATTTGATTGCGGAACTTTGGTATTACTGCTGCCTGAACCGCAGGCTGATAAAAAGATTAAAGAAAAAAGCCAAAATTGTTTAGGGGTATTAAAACTTATCATACTAATTTGTACCAATATTGAAAACTACTTACTGATACTAGTAGGTTAATTCTTATGCCACAAGTTCTTGCACGGCTCAAATACCTTAGTGATATTTTGTTTTATGATTTAAACAAAAAGCCCAGCAAAAATGCTGGGCTAAGGTACTTAGGTAATAAAGGTATTATTGCGTTAATTCACCAGTAGCTGACTCTATGTGTGCTCTTACAAACCACTGAAATTGCTCAAGATCGGCAAGTTGGCTTATTAACATATCTTCAGATACTGGATCTAAATCTGATACCGCTTCGATGGCTTTACGGTGATCGGCATTAATGCCGTTGTACACCTTATCTAACGCGCCTAAATGCTCGGTAACAAGTCCTTTACCTAATGAATATTCGTTCCATGTACGGCGGTCAACAATTGACTTAGGTGTCCCTACTGGTATGCCGCCTAAAGTGGCAATACGCTCGGCTATTGTATCTGTCATTTCGCGCACAGCCTCAACCTGAGGGTCTAGCATTTCATGCACACCTATAAAATTAGGACCAACAACATTCCAATGAATATGTTTTAGTGTTAATTGAAGATCTATAAGTGCAACCATGCGGTTATCTAAGGCTGCGATAGTTTTTTCAGCTGATTCGTTGCTCATACCTGGTGCAGTAAATTTAGCTTGCTTATTTGTATTGCTCATAACTTCTCCTACTTAACTATTTAATATTTTCACGTAGTCCTTTACGTAATAAATACGTGATAATTGTATGAAGCAATCAATATGCCGAAAGTTAAACTAAATAAAATTGTTTTAAATCAGTCGCTTGTGTTTTTGCTTTTGTTTGGTTTTTTATTAATATGAGGTGGTTATGAAAAGTCTGCATCTTTTTGTAAAATTTGCAGACCAAACAGATTTGCTGAAACTAAACTAGAATATTTTTAACGGGTGTATTCATGTGCCTTTAGTAATTCAAGCGGTATTACTTCAAGCGATTTTTTATTAGTGGCCTGCAAGATTACTGGCGGCGCAACGTTTGCTTGTTGCGCATGAAGCCATCTTATTGCGCATAAACACCATTTGTCGCCAGCTTTTAAGCCTTTAAAATCGTAAAGTGGATTGGGCGTTATGAGATCATTACCTTGTGACTTCGAAAACTGTAAAAATTCTTCGGTCATAATTGCACACACACTATGATTACCGCGATCAGAGTTTGGTACATAGCAAAAACCCTCGCGAGTATACCCGCCATTCCCACAGCATAATTGTAACCGGGTATCCAGAACGTTAAATTGATTTGCCATAAGGTGCCTTAAGTCATTATGTTTAATACAGTAAAATTACTTTATCAGGCGCTAAAAAGTATAGCTACTAAAGTGAGGATGTTTGATTATGACTTTTTAAAAAAATCGGGGCATTTAAATGAAGGGAGGAGGGGAAAAGTATTATTTGTGCCACAAACAAGTTTCACCAGATCGTGGCACAAGTTAACTATTCGTATTTTCTGGCTTTTTTAGTTTTGATTACTGCAATGTATGCGTGCCAGCTTGCATAGCTAAGTAGTGGCATAATCACAATAAACCCAACAGCCCCAGTTACAAAACCAAGCGCAACCATTAGGAAAATGCATATTGACCAAACAACCATTGGCGCAAAATTATTTTTAACGGCATTAATAGATGAGACGATAGCTGTCATTATGTCTACGCGTCTTTCCATCATAATTTGTGGTGTAAATGCAGACACTGAAAAAACAGACACGAGTAAAACGCCGCCTGCAATTGTACCAAGCGTTAAAAATGCTGACAGTTCTTCAAATGTTGGGTTAGCGTAGTTAGGGTATAAAGCATGAACAAGGGCGGCAATGCGCATCCACGCAATCATTATTACGAGTAATAATATTGCAAACCCCCACTCTCCAACTGGGTTTCTAAACATCGACTTTAGCGAATGCCTAAAAGTGGGTTTGTGGCCTTTTTCGAGTTCCCATGCTACGTCGTATAGGCCGGCTGCGAAAGCGGGTCCAATTAAAACAAACGCAACAGTGGCGGGTAAAATTACAAATACGCTTTGTGCAAAAAATGCAGAGTAGATAATAGCTGCAGGAATAATACTAAACACTAGGCCATAAATTACAGTAAGTAACGGGGCTCGGGTCATATCTTTAAACGCAAGTGCTAACCAGTGAAAAGCAGCGAACGTATCTACTTTGTTACACTCTATACAGCGAGCAAATTCGGTATTTTTTTCAATTGTTTTTGTTGTAGGCATAAGTGGAGCTCCTCTATAAAGCCTCTATTTAGGTTTAGGTCATAAACGCTTTATTTACAAATATTAAACAGACATACGGAGCTAAAATTAAAATTGTTCACTAAATAAACGTTTTATGTTTTTAGAAGGGGGGATTACAAAAGAAAATTTTATAGGAGGATTGCTGAAATCAATATTAATAAAGTACTACTTAACCTGTAGGCAGGTTAAGTAGTTAAATAATGCTCAGCCTAAGCTGATTGCTAGGTATTGTATCTCGTCACCATTTATTTGTGGCAAAAAGTAAATATCGTTGTATTTAAAATATTGCTGAGAGTTTATGGTAACTGGCTCAGCTGACGATGGTAGTTCATCGTAAACTTGCCCTAAGCTATAGTCGAAGACGTTGCCAATTTTAATAGCTTTGTTGCGCTGAATTATTGGCGCATCTACCACTTTATAGCCGCCGTTATCAGCAATATAAAAAACGTTCTGATAAGCATAATATGTGGTGTTTCGATGTTTCATACGCGAATAATGTCTAGGAAGTTTTTTAATGCGCAGTCCGCGAGGTGGCATCACAGCGTGATAGCCTTTTTTAGCTTTTCGGTAGTAAATGCCGTCATTAAAGCTAAATGAAATTCCATTAAACCAAATAGAGGTACTTCTTCTTGGCAAGTGCCTTATGTATCTATTTTCTTTGTAATAACGCGGCTTATACCTATTAGTTAGGTAGTTATATTTATGATTGTCGAAACGTAGTTGTTTACGCTTTTCTTGCTGCTTTTTTTGCTTGTTCTTTTCTTTTTTACGGTCTTGGCGCTTTTCTTTTTTATGCTCTATGCGTAGTTTTTTTTCATGGCGACGTTCATCGCGCTTATACTCAATGCGTTTAGGGTTTTCGTGCTTATAATTTTTATGAGCTTCTCGCTCGTTGGGCGCTGCAATTGCGGCGCTTGAAAGCGCGCTAATGGCAATTATACCCGATAGTAAAAATGTAAGTTTCATAGTGTGCCTCGTTTATGTTGTTACATAACTAGGCTTAGTATTAACCTCTGAAACTGAACATTAACTGACCTATTTAATGTTTGGACGTTCCTTTACATTGCTTTACGTAAGCTAAACAGTTTCTTACTTATTATTACAGTTTTAAACAGGGCGCTTTAAACAATCTATACATGTGATAAAAAAAGAGTGCAGGTTAAAATTAAAGACTAACTTATAAGCCAAGCTATTAAAATTTAAATCATTTTAATAGCTTGTTCATTAGTACTTAGCTGGGGCTAACAAATCTCATCGAGTAGATGCATCACACGCTCGCTGGCTGCTTCCATTTTATGAATATGCTTAATTGCAGATTCTTTATCGCCATTTTGAATTGAGTGCAGAGCCGCAACACCATTTTTATGCACTTCACTATGCGGGTTTTCTAATTGTTTAAATGCATTGGTGTGTTTAAATTCAGCAGACTGCTCTGAACTATACCACTGGCCTAATCGGCACATTGTATGGTCGCTAAAGTCATTAACTGACTTGTTGCTTTGGCCATTTGCTACTGCATAAATGTCACCTTTCCATACAACATGATCTAGTTTAACGGTTTGAATAAACGACAACGTAGCAGCCTGAGAAATCGTATTTTTCATGTTGTTACAAAAATCGATAATTGAAGTGTAATCGGTATTCAGTGCATCAAAATTATCACTTAGGTGCGAACTATTTTCTTTAATACCTTCTACTGATACCACTGTTTCATCTGTTTTGTTAATAATTTCTTTTACTAGGTCGGCCACTTCTTGCGCTGACTTATTCGTGTTTGTTGCTAGCACCCTTACTTCATCTGCTACAACACTAAAGCCTCGGCCAGCTTCACCCGCACGGGCAGCTTCAATAGCAGCGTTAAGTGCTAATAAATTTGTTTGATCTGATATTTTACTAATTGTTGAAACAAACGTACTGATTTTACCGGCCATGCTAGCTAGGCCTGAAATGTTTTCAGTCATGCTTCCCATTTTACTGGTCATTAAATCCATTTCTTTGACAATATGATTTAGCGAGCTATTTGATTTTTCGAGCAGGGTGTTTATCTTATCGCTTACTTTGTTTTCTTCATCAATTTTAGAGTAAGAGCCCAATACGGTTTGTCTTATATCTTCGATTTGAGCAACACCATTTATAGAGCTGGAAAGTAATGAGTGAGTGAAACTATGATCTTCATTATTATTTGGGTTATTTAACTCTTCAATTAGAGAAGTATTTTCATTGATAAGCGTTGTATTTTTATTACGTAAACTCTCAATTTCTTTTTTTAGTTGGTCATTTTCGTTTTTCAATATCGAGTAGGTTGAACTTAAAACAAACATATTTAGACCTTGATTTTTAAAAAATAATTTACATTTAGTTATCATTATAGAGGTAAAATTTTATTGAGCCTATATTTATAATCACTGTTTGTTATTAAAAAGTGACTAAGCGTTTACCTACATTCTCTTATTTGTTTCAGTTAACTCCTTTTTAACTCTCTATATACCCATGTCCTAATAAACAAAGCCACTTTTTATTAATTATAAAGTGGCTTTGTTTGGTTGGACTAACGCATAGTAAGTTGTTGGTTTATTTCTTCAAAAATACTCGCGTCGTCTATGGTTGAAGGTATTTGTAGTTCGTCGCCATCAATAAGTTGGCGTAAATTTTTACGTAGTATTTTTCCGGAACGAGTTTTAGGTAAGCGCTCTACGCTAACTATATTTTTTAAACACGCTATGGCGCCAATTTGATTGCGCACTGAGGCAACAAGTGCTTTTTCGACTTCTTCGCTTGACCCTGTAAAGTCATTTTTAAGTACAATCATGCCCATTGGGAGCTGGCCTTTTAGTGGGTCGTTAACACCAAATACAGCGCATTCGGCAACCGCAGGATGAGCCGCTACAATTTCTTCCATTTCGCCGGTAGAAAGTCTGTGGCCTGCAACATTTATAACGTCATCAGTGCGGCCCATTATGAACAAGTAGCCGTCTTCATCTATATATCCGCCATCGCCAGAGAGGTAGTAGCCCTCGTATTCACTTAAATAACTGGCTTTAAATCGGGCTGTGTCTTGCCAAATAGAGGGTAAGCATCCGGGTGGTAAAGGTAGTTTTATAACTACGGCCCCTTGTTCGTTAGCTGCGCATTCATTACCGTCCATGTCGAGTATACGAACATCAAACCCCGGTGTAGGTACGGTTGAACTGCCAGGTTTGGTTGTTAATGTTTCTATTCCTACTGGATTACACGCAATGGCCCAGCCTGTTTCGGTTTGCCACCAATGATCGAGTACCGGAAGTTGAGTTTTCTCTTTTAGCCAATTGTATGTGGGCGGATCGAGGCGTTCGCCTGCTAAAAATAATCGTTTTAAACTAGAGGTATTATATTTTTTAAAGCCTTCAGCATTAGGATCTTCTTTTTTGATTGCTCTAAATGCTGTGGGGGCACTAAATAAGGCGCTTACTTTATATTCTTCCACTACTCGCCAAAAAGCAGTGGCGTCGGGAGTGCGCACAGGTTTGCCCTCATATAATACGGTTGCACATCGGTACATTAATGGTGCATACACAATATAAGAGTGCCCAACTACCCAGCCAATATCTGAGGCGGCCCAAAATACCTCGCCTGGCTCCATACCGTAAACAGTTTTCATACTGTAGTTCATCGCTACGGCGTGCCCGCCATTTTCACGTACAACACCCTTTGGGGCGCCTGTTGTACCTGAAGTATATAAAATATAAAGTGGATCGTTGCCATTTAAAGGTGTTGGATCTGCCGCCTGTGCGGTTTGCATTGCGTGTGTCCAATCTATATCGCGTTCGTTGACCATATTGGCAGTAACTTGGTCGCGCTGATAAATAATACAGTGATCTATTTTATGATTGGCAAGCTCTATGGCGTCATCAATAAGTGGCTTGTATTCAATGATGCTATCGACCTCTACACCGCAAGAAGCGCTCAGTATGAGTTTAGGTTTTGCATCGTCTATACGAACGGCAAGTTCATGCGCTGCAAACCCACCAAATACCACGGAGTGTATAGCGCCTAAGCGAGCACAAGCTAACATACCAATAACAGCTTGTGGGATCATGGGCATGTAAATCACTACACGATCGCCTTTTTGTACACCAAGTGCTTTTATTACGCCTGCAAATTTAGCGACTTCTTTTTGTAGTTGATTGTAAGTATAAGTTTGCTTTGTATTGGTAACAGGCGAGTCGTAAATCAGCGCAGTTTGGTCACCAAAGCCTGCAATTACGTGTTGGTCGAGCGCTAGAAAGCTGGTATTTAATTGTCCATCACTAAACCAATGATAAAGGCCGTTTTTATCCTGCGTATATGCTTGGTTTGGTGTTTTGTACCAGGGGATGTTTTTACTTTGTTCTAGCCAAAACTGGGCTGGGTTTTGTTTAAAGCTCGTGTATTGCTGTTTATACAGGCCTGACATAATAGGCTCCTAAAACTAAATATGTATGAGAGACCTTACAAAAGGTAGGCTTTTTTATGTGCCTAGGCTATTCGACCTTGGTCGGCTAAAAGTTAATCACATGGTTAATACGCAGCAGCAGTGAGTTTGACAAATTAAGGCGCGCGGCTCAGCATGGCCTAATATTTGTAAGGAATTAATTGTATGAGTAACGACGTTAGAGTGGGTGTTGCCGTTATTATTATGCGACAAAACACTATTTTATTAGGTGAGCGAATTGGTGCGCATGGTGCAAATACATGGGCAACGCCGGGTGGACATTTAGAATTTGGCGAAAGCGTTGAGCAGTGTGCAATACGCGAGGTATTTGAGGAAACAGGGCTAAATATTAGTCAAATAACTAAGCTTGATTTTACTAACGATATTTTTAGTGCTGAAAAAAAACACTACATTACTTTGTACGTAAAAGCTGATTACGAAGGTGGTGAGCCTGTGCTAAACGAGCCAAATAAATGTATACAGTGGCGCTGGTGCGATATTAATAACTTACCTTCACCACTGTTTACATCACTTAAAAACTACTTAACTACAGCAACACTTACGGCTTAGTGGATGGGCTTAATATTAACTTTTTAAAGCTCACTTGTGCGTAGTCACCGTTTTGTTTGTCGAGTGCCCACTCGCCTGTGCCTAAACAGCCAGGGTACCAAATACCTTTAGACGATTTAGTACTACATTGGTTGTAAGCACCGGCCTTGAAATAATGCCAATCGGCAGCATAACCATGCGGGTGATCTTTGTCGTCCACTTTGCCGTAGGCATCAACATTGTTTCCTAAGTTAATTGAGTAGTTAACATCCTCTTTGCCTTTTGCGCTAAAGGTAAGGTGCATTACATTACCATGTACGTTTACGGTATAGCTAAAATCTTCACCAAGCGCTATACCTTCAACACCCGGATCATTAGGGTTTTCCCACGTGTTTCCCCACACTGGGTATGTAATATCAGTTCGGTTAGGATCTGTTTTTGGTAAGTTACGTTCGTAGTTCCAAAATACGGAGCCCATTTTATGGCCGGGCCATTTTTTGTAATAAATTTTAAGTGGTTCGTTACCCCAGCCAAAACCCAGTTTTGTATCTATTAGGGCTTGATCTTTACCTGCGTGAATTTGCCCTACCACCACAGAATAAGCGGCTTTTTTATTAGGATCGTTAGCGCGAAGCGCGACATGATCCACCTTTAGCGTGGCTTCCATTTTTCCGCCTACCGAGCCAAAGCGCTCCGATAGAGGGTGTACAGCTAGGGCAAAGTTATTCTTTGAATTTTTAGTTTTTATTTTGGTATTGGTGCCGCGGATCATTTGTCTTAGTTCACTGCGGGTATTAGTAGAATTGGCGCTGGTAAGCGCTTTATTTGGCGAGGTAAATACCATATAACCTTGATCATCAAGGTAGAAAAAATCAGGGTGCGCGTAAGTTTGAATTTCTTCAACATCAATTGTGTCTATTTTACCGTCGTTGTTTAAATCAACAGGTACGTTTATTTTCCATTGTGATAAATCAAACTTTGATGCAGGAACAGGTGTATTGCTATCAATAGGTGTGCTTGTATTTGCGCAGCCCATAAACAGCAACGGAGTAACAGCAGCCAGTGCTGTGAGTTTAAAAGTAGATGTTAGGTTTTTCATTGTTGTCTCTGTGTGATGATGTTAATGAAGGACAATATCGACCTTGATTAACGTTAATCTAACATACCAATTTAAAATATCAACATTACCAATTGCTGTGTTTTTTATTTTTTACTTTTATATTTGGTTATACCAATGTGGTTTTTAAGCTTTTTTTTAATGTATTTACGTTGTGCCTTTTTAATATGCTTTGTGAGCCATTTTGTCATTTTTGGCATGAGCTCTGGTGCAAAATTATGACCCATACCAGGCACTATTTTTAGTTTTGCCTTTTTTATTAGCATGGCCGTTTTTTTACCTTCATCCACACTAATGACTACATCATGACTACCATGAATGACCAATGTAGGTGTTTTAATTTTTCGAATTAAATGTTGCCTATCTTTACTGGCAGCCATTGCAATGAGCTGGCGTTTGTAGCCATTAGGGTTGTTTGAACGCTCAACTATTTGTGTTGCATGAAGCCGAAGGGCGGCTTCTGTTTGTGGGTAAGCTGGGCTGCCAATTAGTTGGTTTAGTTTAATGTTGTAATTAATTGCTTCATCACGGCTTGGTGTTTTTGGTTTTAATTTGGCAAGCTTAATAAATACGCCAATGCTTTTGGCACTCAGCCTTGGCAAGCTTGAACTTGACATAATAGCGGTTAAGCTCAGTACCTTTTTTTTATGTTGCGCCGCAATTAGCTGGGCAATCATTCCACCCATGGATGCGCCAACAAAATGGGCTTTTTTAATTTTAAGGGCGCTCATAAGCGCCAATACATCGTTTGCCATATCGTCGAGCAAATAAGGAGTTCGGCTTTGTATGGGAAGGCGCTTACTCAGCCAAGATTTCATTAAACTAGGAGAGGGGTAATGATCCAAATGAGTCGACAGTCCGCTATCACGGTTATCAAAACGGATAACTCTAAAGCCATTGTTAACCAAACCATAGTATAGTGAATCTGGCCATACGGTCATCTGAGCACCCAAACCCATTATTAGAATAACGGTAGGAGAGTGTTTATTGCCTTCATCTTGATAGTTAAGCGTTATACCGTGCGGTGTTTTAATTGTTCGCATAGCCAAGTTAGGTTATCAGCTTTACTAAAATTGTAGTGCGTATTTATTACAGTTTATTGGCAGTGGTAGGAAGCGGAAGTTTCCATTTGTTTAAAATTGCTTCGTACTCACCGTTTTGCTTAATTATTACAAGTGCTTGCGATATGGCGTTGGCTGTACTTTCTTCAAGCATTTTATTACTGGCAAAATAAAGCATTGAAGGAAAGTCATCTAAGTGAATGCGCTTGGTGATAAGGTTTGGATCTAAGCCCGACATTTTTAACTCGTTTTCTAATGTGAGTGTATTCATTAAGGCAAAGTCGATACGTTTTTTGTAAAGCATTTGCCAAAGTTGCTGGTAGTAGCTCACCAATACTAAATTTTTGTCTTCTTTAAAGCCCATTTGCTTTAAATACTTAGCACTTGAGTACCCGCGAATAGTGCCTATTTTATAAAACTTAGTGTGGTTTAAGTGTGTGGCTTGTGCTTTATTGCTTTTTAAGCTAACCACGTAAGCGTCGGTAAAATAAACACTGCCTAACCATTTAAAGTTATTTGTGCGCGTAGGAGTTTTTAATAAAGAAAGTAAAATAGTGTTTGGATTACTTTCAAGCTCGTGAAATGCGCGCGCCATGGGCATTATTTCAAATTTAGCGTTTAATGGTGTGATTTTTAAAACGGCTTTGGCTATATCAACAAGTGCGCCATCGGCTTGGCCATTCTCGTTTTTAAAGTGATAAGGGTGCAAATCTTCGGCAATAAAGTTTACTGTACTCATTGCATTTACCGCAGTACAAAACATAAATACAAAGGCGCTAATTACAACACGCAGGTACATAAAAAAGTCTTTTTTAGCCAACATTGGTTGAGTTTAAATAATATTGTCTGAAATATAAACTTAAATGTTTAATAAAAGTAAATCAAAGTAAAATTACCCCTTCTTCGTTTTAAAGTATTCTAGTGGGCTGCACGAATACCAGCGTTTAAAAGCACGATTAAAAGAGCTTTGATCTTTAAATCCGAGTAGCAATGCTAGCTGTGCTAAATTAGGTTTATTAGGCAGTTCGTTAATACGTCGCTTTCGCTCGTTTTCAAGCATGAGGGCAAACGTTGTACCGTGCAATTTTAAGTGCCGTTGCAAGGTGCGTGGTGTCATACTTAGGGCATTTGCAGTGCGTATTAACGTACAGTTTTGTAAATCGAGCTTTGCCATTAAAATTTGGCTGACATTTTCAGTTATATTTTGCTGGTTAGTAAAATGACTTAATTGCTGATCAGATACTTGCTTTAGTGCTAAATAAATAGCAGCGTTATCAGTTTTAAAGTTCAGGTTTAAATAGCTACTCGGAAAACAAATTTCGTTGTGTTTTGCATTGGTTAAAATTGGGCAATTAAACCATGTTGCTAGCGTATTTATTTGCGCTTGAGTAAAGTGATATTGAAAGCTAACTTGTGTCGGTGATAATTTGTTATTGAGTAATTGGCGTACAACACTCACCCAAGCTGTCATATTTCTTAATACTACTTGTTCATTACATTTAGCATGGGGAAACCAGCGGATAGTTGCCTGGCTTTTTTGTTGCTCAAATTGTGCTTGACCTATATTGGCCACTAAGCGGTCGTAATTTAAAAGCGCTTGTATAGCGTTGCCTAATCCGTTACTTGACTCGACTAAATATCCCAAAACGCCATAGTCAGCCGTACGAATATGCTGACCTAGTCTAAAGCCAAATAAAGGATCTTTAAGTGTATTTTGAGCATAATTAAGCAAGGCGTTATAGCTTTTTAGGCTTATGCGTGGTGATAGTTGTTGTTTTGTGCGATTACTAAATTCAGTAAAATTAATTGCCTTTAGAGCATCTTGATTATTTAAACCTTGGCTTTGTAAATAATCAAGAATACTAGAAAAGTAATGATCGGCAATGGTTTGCATTTGTCGCCTAAAGCTAAAAAATGATCGCGTATGAGCAAGTTTGCCACGTTAAATTTTATTATGCTAGAGGCCTTATTTTAAGTATTGGTCACTTATGGTTTCTATAAATTTAAAATGCACTTTATTTGCTCCGCCTGAGAAGGTGGCGGCTGTATTGCTGGAACATGCCTATTTAGGGCGTTTTTTTAATGCTCAATTTTCACAATTAAAACCCCACAATAAAGGTGAAATGAAAGGTGGGGCAGGTGCCATAAGGCAAGTTAAAACGCCGCTTGTTGCTTTTAATGAACAAATTATACACGCCAGCAGTAATCATATTTGTTACCGCATAATGGGTGATAAGCCGGTGGAGAATCATCAAGGAGACATATATTTAACTCCCATTGAGTATGAAGGTAATACAGCTACAGCGCTTAGGTATTGTATCGCCTTTAGGCCACCATGGTGGATGCCGGATAGCTTAATAAAGTTACTTGTTAAACATGATATATCGCAAGCACTTAAAAGATTACAGCATTATTTTAAGAGGGCACAATATGACCATTGAAGTAATTTTACTTGCACTTAGTCCCATTTTTTTAGTATTTGTTAGTGTTGAATTTATTAAATACAGGCGTTTTTACGATATAAAAGACAGCATGGCGAATACGGCCTTGGCGTTATTGCACCAAGGTGCTGATGCGGTTTCTTTAATATTACTGATGCCATTATTTAATTGGTTATATGAATACCGCGTGTTCGATATAGAGCTCTCGGTATTTACTGTTTTGTTTGCCTTTATATTTCAAGACTTTTTGTATTATTGGTTTCATAGGGCGTCGCATAACATTCATTGGTTATGGGCTGCACATGTTGTGCATCATAGCTCTACAAAAATGAATTTTACAACGGCATTTAGGCAAAGCTTAATGTATCCCTTAGCAGGTATGTGGGTATTTTGGTTACCTATGATTTTAGTCGGCTTTGATCCTATAACGGTACTTACAGTTGTTGCGTTAAACTTGGCATATCAGTTTTTTGTGCATACACAAATAGTTAAAAAACTTGGGTGGTTTGAAAGCGTATTCAATACGCCGTCGCATCATCGTGTTCATCACGCTATAAACCGAGAATACTTGGATAAAAATTTTGCAGGCGTACTTATAATCTGGGATAAGTTGTTTGGTACATTTGTTGAAGAAGACTCTAATAAGCCATGTAAGTATGGCATTGTGGGGCAGTTAAATAGTAATAATCCAGTCACAATTACATTTCATCAATGGTGGCATTTAATTAAACAAACTTATACAGCAAAAGGGTTTAAAGCTAAGCTAAGTATTTTATTTGGCTACCCAACTAGTTCGCAGAAAAACAATGATAATGACGTGAGTTATAAAAGTTAAGAGTGGTTATCCACTCTTAACTTTGTTGTCTCAGGAAAGAAACTATTGTGCAGTAGTAATGACTGTATCAATCAAGTGAACCACGCCATTGCTAGTGTATATGTCGGTAGTTGTTACGTTACTACCTGCAACTTGCAATGAAGTTGCAGGTAAGCTTACTTGCCACCAAACATTGCCTACACCTTGGCCATTTTCATCGCCAGGAGCAGTATCGCCTGAGTAGGTGTATAATGGACGACCTAGATATGCAACCTGCATAGTGCTATCTGCACGAGCAATAAGTGATAAACCCGGTATGTTTTCAATAGAGTCCGCTGTGCCCAGCACTGGTGGCCACGTTGTAGCACATGTATCTTCACATACGCTCATTGACTCACCTAAGTCGTTGTCAAAAACGTAAAGCGTTTTACCGGCAGTGCTATCAGCCATGCCTGTTACTAAGCGTGCGTTGTCTGCATCGTATGCAACACTGTCTGTTGCAGCATTGGTGGTACTAGTAAAGTCGACAATGTTTACACTTATCATGTTTTCAGCAAGCGTAGTGACCATTTTACCGTTTGTTGCAAACGCATCTGTACTACCTACTTGAGCACCTAAAACGTGCTGCGTTAATACGCCGGTTAATGCATCTGTATCAGCGAGTAGCGCGTTTAAGGTATCCGTTGGGATTTTATTAAATGCGGCGTTTGTTGGAGCAAATACGGTGAACGATTTTGTCGTATCATTAAACGTATCAACTAAGTTAGCAGCTTGTAAGGCTGTCACTAATGTTGAAAGTGCGTCTGTTTCTGTTGCAACAGTAGCAATTGTTTTGGTAGGTGTGCCTACTTCGGCTGGTGGCATAATAACCTTATTGAGTACATGAATTACACCATTATCGGCTGTTACATTTGCCGTAGTGACGGCAGAGTCGTTGATAAACAGTGCGCTGTCTACGTATGATAGGGCGGCCATATCGCCATTTGCCATTTCCACTTTATTATTTTCGCTATTTGCAATGGTGACTGCTGCGTCAGATAAAACGCTTGCATCAGCAACTACATGGTAAAGTAAAATATCACGAAGTGTATCAGTGTCTGCAAGTAGTGCATCAATAGTGTCTTGGCCAAGCGCTGCAAAAGCGTCATCGGTAGGAGCAAATACTGTAAATGTATTGGTAGGATCAGCAACTAAAGTGTCTAACCCTGTAGCACCTAGTGCGGCAATCAGTGTTGTAAAGTTACCATTATCGCTGGCAACATCAGCAATTGTACCAAAGCTTTCTGGCAGTGTTACATCAGCCACAATAACTGAATCGATTACATGAATCACCCCGTTAGTTGTAGCAATGTCTTTAACCACAATATTGGCACCGCCAAACATTAGCATGTCTGTTTCGGCATTAATTGTAATTGGAAGAGCGTTGCCTAGCAGCGTTTCTGCAGATTGACCATTTAATGACATAGCAGTTACCGAATCAACCGCGCCAGTCAAAACATGTTGCTTTAAAATGTCGCCAAGTACATCTGGGTTTGCTAAAAGCGTATTGATCATTTTGCTACCAACGGCTTCAAAGGCCGCGTCGGTGGGTGCAAAAACAGTGAACTGTGCTGATTCGTCGCTTAATGCTGCTGTTAAACCCGCAGCGTCTAATGCAGCAAGTAACGTGGTGAATCCACCTGCCTGTTGTGCTGTTTCGACGATATTGGTAGTTGGTGCTGCTTCAGCAGTGGCGATAGGCATAAGTACTGCATCAATTACATGAATGATGCCATTGTCAGTTGCAATGTCAGTCATGGTTACTGTGCTTGTGTTTATTAACAAGCTATCGCCATTTAACGATAAAGCGACTTTGCCGCCGTTTACAGTGTCAACCGTTGTACCAGCAAGACCAATTGCTGCTTCAGCGTTAACGCTACCTGAAACTACGTGATAAGTAAGTATTGAACTAAGTGTATCTGTATCTGCTAGCAATCCGTTTATTGTGTCTTCGCCAAGTAGCGAAAAGGCATCATCGGTAGGAGCGAAAACAGTAAATTCTTGGCTAGTGTCGGCAAGAGTATCGTCTAAACCTGTTGCCTCTAATGCTGCAACTAAAGTGGTAAAGTTACCCGCGTCTCTTGCTACATCAACAATGGTTGAAGATGATTCGGGCTCAACTTGTACAGGGGTGTTATCGTCATCATCGTCATTACACCCTTGTGCTAGCAACAAGGGAAATGTAATGAGGCATACCTTCAGTAATTTGTTCATGACCTGATCCTTCTGTGTGAGATGTAATTAACAATCTCGTAACGTTACGGGCGTTTTTTTACAATGGATCAGGTTTTTTTGGGTGTTTTTTGAACGTTTGCATCTGTGGAGTTTGTTAGGGATTAAACTATTTATCGCTTTTTACTACGTGGCGCCCCAAATAAAATAAATATATGACAAGCACATACAGATAAAAAAGCACTAATACCCAGTGCTCCGCCATAATTATTAATTTTAGGAACTAAATATTCAAAGAAGATCGCAAAAATCATTGCTGCACTGGTTATTGTATACACACCAAAACGCTTTGGCGCACTCATACCAATAAATGTACCACCAAAAAAAATGGCACTATAAAGCTCGGGTTGTAAGTTAAAATAATAAAAAAAATAGTAAGCAATTATAGATAAGCTGGAAGAGGCGCTAACAGGGCTAAAAGGCTTATGTTTGGCAAATAAAAATGTTAGTAAAGCGCCGCAAAATGCAATGGCAGGGTATTCTATTGCCATAAAAAAGAACCTTTAGCTAGAGCAAATACAGCAACGCTTACAAATGCAATACTTCCTAATTTCCCCCCAAAGCCAGAAAATAAATTTAAAGTAAGTACATACAAAAATGCGCCTATAAGTGAAATAAACCCCAGTTCCCAGTAGCTGCTAATTAAACTCGATGAGCACATGCCTGCAAAACTCCCTGCATAGATAGCAGCGCTCGGGTGGTTTTTAAATAACTGAGAAAAAGGAATAAATGAGCCCGCAAGCCCTACTGAGGATGCAGCAATAACTGCAGGTATATTAAATACAGAGTGCAATACAAAGCACAGTAAGCAGCCAATAAAAAAAGCGATGAATTTTACGAGGAAGAATTTAAGCATAGGGCAATTAGTTTAAAGTAACTCGGGAATGTTTAAAAGCAGTGCTTACTATTGCGAGTGAATAGTTAAAAAAATCAAATAAAGCTACCGTAAGGTTTAAATATGCTCAAAAAAAGTGTTTTGTGTAATGTAAATTACAATTTATGTATAATATAGAAAACTTATTAAAGATTAAGAAATAACCAAAGGTAATTTATGTCTAATTGTTTGCATTTGGCAATTCCGGCCGGCGACTTAGAAGTAGCTAAAACATTTTATTGTGACGTACTCGGTTGTAAAACCGGTAATAGTGAAGAGGGTCGTTGGGTCGACATCGACTTTTGGGGTAACGAACTTACATTACACCAAAGCGTTGAACGATTACCTACTGTTCGCCATGATGTAGATATGGGGGCGGTGGCGGTTCCTCATTTTGGCATTCACTTATCTGAAGATGAATTTAACAATTTAAAAAAACGTATAGAAGATGCTGGCTTAGAATACCTAGATAAGCCATATCGTCGATTCATTGGCGATGAATTTGAGCAAGAAACATTTTTTATCGAAGATACTAATGGCAATGTGCTCGAAATGAAAACCATGGTTAACCCCGAGGTTTTATTTAAAAAAGTATAACTTTTATAAAAGCCACTTTTAGTGGTTTTTTTATGTGAAAAATTTGACGATTTTATAAATCGACTAACGTAAGCGGTGTTGCTTTTCTTTTTAGCTTTTCATGGTACATAGCAGCATCGCCAGCTTTTAAAAGGTCATCAATATTTCTAGGTGGGTCACTAAATACAGCACTACCAACACTCGCTTTTATGGCTAATTGTTCAGTATTATGATCAATAAAGAGTTTGGCTAATTCAGTTTTTAAAAAATGAACTTTTGGACTTACCTGAGCCTTAGTATAAAAGTGCGCTAGTACTACAAATTCATCACCTCCTAAACGCCCTATGGCATCGTTACTGCGCACAATAGCTTTTAAGTGGTGAGCAACTTTACACAGTGCTTGGTCTCCAACGGCGTGACCGTGATTGTCATTTATTTGTTTAAAGTCATCTAAATCTATATAAATTAAACAGAGCACACCGCCACTTTTTATATGATGCTCTATTAAATCTGCCGATTTTTTACACCACCCCCTACGGTTTAAAATACCGCAAAGGTGATCATAATCGGCTTCGGTTTCGGCGCGTTTTTTTGCAATCCTCATCCGACTAATACGCCTTGAAACCGCCACAGCGAGTAAAAACGACTCTACAGCAAAAGCTATAA
Source organism: Pseudoalteromonas sp. BSi20480 (assembly GCF_000241365.1). Lineage (NCBI taxonomy): Bacteria > Pseudomonadati > Pseudomonadota > Gammaproteobacteria > Alteromonadales > Pseudoalteromonadaceae > Pseudoalteromonas > Pseudoalteromonas sp. BSi20480. The sequence continues at coordinate 43,232 of NZ_BADX01000070.1, forward strand.
TTAACCCGTAGCGACGCATAAATGGACTTTCGTCTATTAATAATATTCTAAAAACCATACTGACAAATACAAAGCTTAGAGCAATAAACACCAGTGTTGCTTCACGAATGCCTTTGCGTGCTTGCAAAGCAGAAAGCACAAAAAAACACCCTACAATACAAAGCGTTACATAGCCTGTAGCTTTACTTAAAAGAGCCCATACTTGAGGGGTTTTAAACAGTATTTGTAAAACGCTAAATAACATGACAACTGCAGCAAAACACTTTAAGGCAGTATCTACTTTTGGCCAGCTTGTTTTGATTTGTAAAAGAGCGCAAATAAACCATGTCGCGCTTAGAACACATAGGCCAATAAATAAAAGGTATATGTTAAATAAACTGCTACTGTGCTGCGAGGTTAAAAATAAATACAGCTGCCCTTCTTGCATAAGAATAAAGCCACCAATACAAAAAATGTATAAGCTGTAGAGCTTAAATGTATCGTCGTTAAGGCGGCTCCCCATAATTAATACATACAATATAAGGGTGATACACAAGCCGTAAAACAGCCCTAAAATTAGGTTTTGTTGTTGGCTTTTTTGTATAAATACAGGCATTGGTTGCCACTTAAATACCGGGCGAAACTCGACTGGAGAATACAAAGTTAATAGGGCGGTTGTTGCACCTGAGTCGATAAAATAAGCTGGTTTGTTGTATCTAATTGGGTTGTGTATTTCATCGTTTTGACGCCACTCAAAGCGCTCAAGGGTAGAGCGGTTAAAGCTAAGAACACCAGCTTGCTGTAACTGGCAATTTACAGCGTATTGAACTCTGCCAGATTGAATTTTTAGTCTTAAAGGCGTTTGTTTATTTAATGTGTTTACTGAAGTGATTTGTGGACTAATTTGGTTAATTTCACAATGTTGATTTGCAAATGCAGACTTATTAAATAAAAGATTAGAAAAAACAAAAATAAGACCTAACAGCAAATACCTTTTTAGTTGCGTTTTAAGAGTGTTAGGTAGAAAAAGTGCATTAAACTTTTTGTAAGCCATAGGCGCAAGATAAAAATACTACATAATTTTATATTAGCAGAGCCCACTCATTTAGCTATTTAATTGAGGTACGACCTCGCTTGGCGTTTTATTAAAGTGGCGCTTAAACTCACGGCTAAACTGCGAGGGGCTGGTGTAACCTACCTTTAATGCGGCCTCATTTGCTTTACTACCGTTGTTTGTAATGAGTTCTTTTGCTTTTGCTAAACGTACCTTTTTTAAGTATTGCAATGGCGATTCAAAGGTCACTTGTTTAAAGGCACGATGAAACGACGACACACTCATATTTACCTCTTCAGCCAAGCCTTCAACCGTAATTTGATCTGCATAGCTTTTATGCATAGTAGAAAGCGTTCGTGCTATTCGGGCGTAGTGCCCATCGTGCATAGCAAGGCCAATTAAGGTATGACCCTGAGGGCCACAAAGTACACGGTATACCAGCTCTTTTATTATGTCTTGCCCAAAAATTTCGGCCTCTAAAGGGTTATTAAGTGCGCTTAATAAACGATGAGTTACTTGCTCCATAGCACCATCTATTTTTGCTGATTGTACACCGCTCATTTGCCCAGAAGTAAACGGGGTATATTCGCCCATTTGGTTTACTAACTTATGCAATGTTACTGGGTTTATATCTATTACTACGCCCATTACCGGTAGGCCATTATCAGTAAAGGCTTCGCACTCAAGGGGGACGGGGACACCCAAAACAAGGTAGTCGCCTGCACCATATTTTATTTGATGATCAGGAAAATGAATAATTTTATGCCCTTGACCAACTAAAATAATACCAGAGTTATAAATGAGTGGCTGACGAGGTGAGCTTTTACTCGCACGATGAAAATAAACACCGGGAATAATCGTTTTCGTTACGCCTTCAAAGTTGAGCAAATCATTTTGTTCGGCGTATTGCTGCAACATACTGGCTATAGTGGGCATTAAAAAACCTTGTGTCGTACAAATTTTGCGTAAAATAACAACATTGGCAGTATTAGGCAAGCTTTAGGCATTTATTAGGCTTTTTTAATGTTTGTTTTGCCACTAATATGCACTCATTGAAATTTAGTTTAGTGAGTAACTAAGTACTCTACTTAGTATTTAACCGTCACCTAGGAGCAAAATAATGAAATTTAGCTACGTAAATCCAACACTTATTCAGTTCGGCCAACAGCAAATTGCATCACTAACTGATTTGATCGCAAAAGATCAAAAAGTATTAGTCGTTTACGGCGGTGGTTCTATTAAAAAAAATGGCGTGTACGACCAAGTTGTTGCCGCACTTGAAGGTTTTGATTGGGTCGAGTTTTCGGGCGTTGGTGCAAATCCAACTGTTGAGGTACTAGATCAAGCCGTAAACATTTGTAAAGAACAAGATATCGACTTTGTATTAGGTGTAGGCGGCGGCTCTGTAATTGATGGCGTTAAATATGTTGCAGCGGCCGCATTATACGACGGTGAAGGCTGGGATATATTAACGGGTAAATACAAAATCACAAAAGCTCTACCTCTGGGGGCTGTACTTACGTTACCTGCAACGGGCTCTGAATCAAATCAGAACTCGGTTGTTAGTAAAGAAGCGACACAACAAAAACTACCGTTTGCATCACCTGAAGTACTGCCTAAATTTGCGATTATGGACCCAGATGTAATGAAAACATTACCGCAGCGCCAACTTGTAAACGGGTTAGTTGATGCGTGGGTACATACCTGTGAACAATACTTAACTTTCCCACAAAATGCGTTAGTACAAGAAGGTTATGCAGAGGCACTTTTAAGAACGCTTAAAACGCTGGGCGATAACTTTGAAAACCAAGACGATGCATGGCGTGCAAACTTAATGTGGGCTGCAAACCAAGCACTTAATGGTTTAATTGGTTCAGGCGTTTCACAAGATTGGGCAACACACATGATTGGGCACGAGCTTACAGCCGCTTACGGTGTTGACCATGCACGTTCACTTGCTATTGTTCAGCCTTCTTTGCTACGTAACCAGTTTGACGTTAAGAAAGCGAAGCTAGAGCAAATGGGTAAAAACGTATTTGGCCTAGCGCAATCTGATGATTTAGCAGAGCAAACAATTCAAGCAATTGAGGCGTTTTACCACAGCTTAGATGTAGCCACTGTGCTTACTGAACATGGCGATGACAAAGCCGCCGCTATTGACAATATTATTGGTAAACTTGAAGCGCATGGCATGCTAGCACTTGGTGAAAACCAAGCAATTACGCTAAAAGAAAGCCGCGAAATTTTAGAGCAAGCAGTTGCTTAAGCACTTATAAGTATTATAAAACTAAAAGCCGCTAACTTTTATGTTAGCGGCTTTTTTTATACTAAAAATCTTTAGTCTTTAGCAGAAAAGGTAAGTGAATAACTGTACTGTTTTTGCTCTAGTAAATACTCTTTATGGGTACTTGGGCTCCACGAGTCATCGCCGCCAACCCCCATATGTTGATGGTCAATATGTACATGTAAGCAATCATCAGCTACTAGCTCATTGGTGTGCTTTGCTTGTGTAAGCATGCTTTGAGAGTATTCACTGGCGGCAAATAAAAATGTACCGGTTACGGTTAAATTATTAACGCTAAGTAATTGGCAATCACTACGCACGCCGTTATCGGTTGGAAATATATACGGTGTATGCAGCTCATTAAGTTGCGCGCTGTAATAACCTAAACGCGCAGCCGCTTTGCGATCTGGGTAGTTTTCAAATGGGCCTAAACCAAGCCAATTTATTTGTGTATCGCTTTGTTTATTAAGCGTTGTACTTAACCCTATGCGTGGCATAGGTGGCAAAGTATCGTTGAGTTGTACATCAACATTTAAGCTAATTTCACCGGTATTATTAAGTGTATATAGCCAAGTTGTTTTTGCTTGTACTGCGTCATTAAATTCATAACTAAATACACATTTAATACGTGTATCTACTTTTGATTGCACTACTTCAAACGAGCGACATGTACGCTGCCACTGCCCAATACCCGCTCTTAGCCAGCGCGCTTCCCATGCATTAGGGTCTAGGTTATCTACTTCGCTTACGCCTATGTCGTTATCAAGCGGGGCGCGGTAAAAATTATCAAGCAATGGGCTTTTAATAACTTGGGTTTGATTGTGTAGCCATTGCTCAATAAGGCCTGATTGGCTATTAAACACAAGTTTAAAGGTGCCGCCTTCAATACTAAGCTGTGTGTCGGTTTCACTAATATTTACAGTGCCATGTGCTGAGGCGTTTGCTAAAGCAGGTGAAAATGCATCAGCGCTTAAACTTTGGCAATTTATAAGCTTAAATTGCTCGGTGTTTAATACATGCTCGGCAGTTGCAAAGCTTGAGTCGTTAATTAGTGCTACATCTAAATTAAGGTGATATTGCGCACCTGCTTTAAACACCGTTTTTGTATTAATAGTTAGCGTTTGCGTGCTTTGCGGAGCAATATTAATAACTTGCTCGCCTTGCTCTACACATTGGCCATTTTCTATTAACTGCCAAACCAGTTTTTCGTTATCGGTTGCCCTAAATACATAATCGCTAAATACATCAACGGTGTATTGGTTTTTAGTTTGCTCACGCAGTGTAAATTGTAAATGTTGCTGGCTGTATTTAGCTTCAAACAGGCTTGGATGCGGTGTGCGATCTGGAAATAATAAGCCGTTTATACAAAATTGGCGGTCGTTTAGTTCATCATCAAAATCGCCACCGTAAGCCCAGTAGTGCTTACCGTTTTCATCAGTTTTAGATAAACCTTGGTCTACCCAATCCCAAATAAAGCCGCCTTGCAGGCGAGGGTATTCTCTAAATGCTTGCCAGTAATCATCAAAGCTACCTAGGCTGTTACCCATTGCATGGGCGTATTCACATAAAATAAGTGGACGCGTTTCGCCTGGTAGGCTTAACCATTTTTTAATAGAATATTTAGGTACAGCATCGTCTTTCAAGTCGCTATCGACACGGGCATACATTGGGCAAATAATGTCGGTAGCGGTAGTATTTGCGCCGCCACCTTCGTATTGCACTGGGCGCGATGGATCAAAGCTTTTTGACCAACCGTACATCGCATCGTGGTTGGCACCGTGCCCGCATTCGTTACCCAATGACCAAATAATAATAGAGGCGTGGTTTTTATCGCGCTCAACCATTTGCGTATAGCGCGACATAAATGCGCCAGCCCACTGCGGATCGCTTGCAAGCCTACCCATTGGGAACATGCCGTGAGTTTCTATATTGGCTTCGTCTACTACGTATAAACCTAGCTCGTCACACAGCTCGTAAAAACGAGGGTGGTTAGGGTAGTGAGCGGTACGTACTGCATTAAAGTTATTTTGCTTCATTAGCTTAATATCTTCAATCATGTCGGCGGTGCTTACTGTGTGGCCATTTTCAGGGTGGTGTTCGTGGCGGTTAACACCGCGAATAAGCAGCGGTTTGCCGTTTAAGCAAAGCTGCCCGTTGAGCATTTCTACTTTTCTAAAGCCAATGTTGTAGGCTTCTACGTCTACTGAAATGCCTTGCTCATCTAGCAGGCTTACAACACAGCGGTATAAGGTTGGGGTTTCGGCGGTCCATTTTTTAGGGCTTTGTATATCAATTGTTTGAAAAACAACATCGCTCCAGCCGCCTTTTTCATCAACGCGTTTATTGTTAGTGCTTTGTATTTGTGGCTCACACAGTGCCTGTTCACCATCAAAAACCTGTACTGCTACTTGGTAGTTATTTGGCGCATCTATTGCGGTTTTTATATGCAAAGTGGCATCGCGGTAGCAGGCGTCTAAATCTGGGGTTATAAATACATCGCGTATTTGGTGTTGCGGTTTAGTAAGTAAATTAACATCGCGGAATATACCGCTTAGCCACCACATGTCTTGATCTTCTAAGTAACTGCCATCGCTCCAGCGAATAACCATAACCGCAATGCGGTTGGTGCCAGCCACTAACAGCTCGCTTAAATCAAATTCGCTGGGTAAGCGGCTATCTTGCGAGTAGCCCACCCATTGTCCGTTACACCAAAGGTGAAACGCCGAGTTTACGCCTTCAAAAATAATATGGTTTCGCTGAGCTAATTGCTCCGCCGTAATAGTAAACTCTGTGCGGTAGCAACCTGTTGGGTTATCGCTTGGTACAAATGGCGGGTTTACGGCAAATGGGTATTTAACGTTGCAGTAAATAGGTTTATCAAAGCCGTGTAGTTGCCAGTTAGAAGGCACAGGAATACTTTGCCAGTCGCTGGCGAGTGCCTCACTTAGTAATGACTCATCAACCGCTTCGGGTTTATCAAATAATTTAAAATCCCACAGGCCGTTTAAACTTTGTTTTTGTGATTGCGTGTTTGTACGGGCATGGTCAACGCTTTTAAAACCATTAAGTGGGCTGTGTGCTTTTACTTGATTAACTTGCATCGAAATAGGGTTTTCCCAATCGCGGCGGTTAATTATGTGCTGTAGTGAGTTCATTAGTGTCCTATTGCATGTGTGGCAATTATAGTGGCTTAAATATAGCTAAAATAATGTGTTTCGGTTATGCTTAAAGCTCTCTTTTATTTATCCAAAACTATCATTTTAAATTATGCGCAACACCATTTTAGATGTACTCGATATTGGCCCTACTTGTATAGAGCGGTTTATTGACGTAGCGGCTTTAGCACAAGCCTCAGATTTGGAACTTACGCTAGCTGGGTGCTCTAACTTATCTGGGCGATATTGTGTTGCGCGCTCATCGCCTTTGGAGCACACACTGTTTTATACGTTATCAGGTCAAGGAAAGTTGGTTACAGAACATAACCAATATACATTGACAGCGAATACGCTCATTGTGTTACCTGCCAAGCAAGGCTTTGAAGTTAAAATTGATGCTGCGCATTGGGATGTTATTTGGTTAAACCTTGCAAATACTAATCGTTGGAAACACTTAAACTTAGTTGAGGCGCTGGTACTTTATGATCAAAAATTACAGCCGCTGCACTTTGCAATGGAGTTTTTATACAGCGAAAGTAACGCTACTTTACGTGAAGGCGTTATGCCTATTTTAAGTCACTACTTAAACACTACGTTGCAAAGCGAGCCGCAAATAGGCGGGCACAACCGGTTAACTAGTTTGTTTTTAGAGGTAGAAGAGCGCCTGCAGTTTGATTGGACAATCGACGCCATGTGCGAACAAGTACATTACTCAGCACCGCATTTACATAGGTTATGCCAAGCGCAATTTGGTAAAAGTCCTATGCAGCAGCTGATTTATTTACGAATTAAACGGGCTAAAAACTTGTTACTAAATACTCGCTGGCCTGTTGCCCATATTGCCGCTTATGTGGGATACCCTAATATATTTAATTTTTCAAAACGGTTTAAAAAATCAGTGGGTGTATCACCTACTGATTTTAGAAATAAGTCGTTTTAAATATTTTAATTATATTGAAACAGGTTATCCCAGCGCTCATCCAAAATGGTTTTGGCATGATCTAAATTTATTGCGCTATACACATTGTTAGTGCAGGTTACTAAACGCATTCGAGTGAGCTTTTCAAGCGCATCGCTAATTTCAAAGTCGAGTTCGCATTTATACTTTGATTTAAACCATACCTCTATTTGCTCATCAAGCATTTGTGCGCTTAGGCCACTTTTTGATTTTAGTAAAAATGTATAGGCCAGCAGGGCTTCTTTTATTTCTTCTTCTTCGGCGGCGTCGATAAGAGTATGAAAAACACCGGCGTTGTTATCGAGGTTTTTAAAGTAAAGGTTATCGCTTAGGGCTTTCATAAATTTAATTTTACGGTTTTTAAATTTACTCCACTCTTTAAAAATAAAGCTGCCAAATACTCCCATGCCAATAGCAAAGGTAATAAAGTGTTGCTGGGTCATTTCTACGGCTTCACTTCTAAAGCCACCCCAAAAAGCAAACAAAGCAAATAATAATAAAATTGATGCGCCAAGCTTTGTAATTAAAACAACAGCACCGCCAATTAAAGCCGATGAGCCAATAATCACTTTATCAATAGGGCGCATGCGTACTTCGCTATTAGGAAATAGCATTTCAAGATCGGCTTTGGGTACATTTTGAAATAGCTTAACTATGGTCGAGCTTGGCTCAAACCCTAAAGGCGCTTTATTCTTAGCCTCAAAGTAGGCTTTATCTTTAAAACGAATAAACACCGCAACGCGGTCGTAATTGGTAAAGTGCAGCGGCTTTTTACGTAGGCCCCAAAAGCTGGTTATTGTTTCAGTAAGTTGTGATTCGCCACGGCGATAAAAAACAACTTCTTCAAAGTCGTCAAACTCTACCTCAAGACGTACTTTAAATAATGACTCCTCATTTAAAGCATCTTGTAAATCTTCGTTGGTAATGACTTCAAAATTAGCGGCATTTAAAACCTTAGCAAAGTCTTTGGCAAATGCGCGTTGGCACTGCGCTTTTTGATCGCTCGATACAGGCGCTAAAGAGCGTGTATCGCTATTAGGATCAAAGGGCGCATAGTTATTTTTTAGCGACTCAAGCGTTTCGTGATAATCATAATGAATAAGGCTAGCAAGTAGGTCACAAAACTGTTTAAACGAGGTTTTTTGTGTATTACTCTCAAGTTCATTGCTACACATTTCAATAATATCTTGCTTACGAAAGGGGATAAAACGCGCATTTTGCATAAATTTTTAACTGCTTTGGTAGGTATTTAACTGCATGGGCACATAATAAAATATTCTTATAAATATTGCTATTTTGTTAACGCTATTGCTAAGTGATTGTTTATTGCTTTTTAAAGCGTGTTTCAGGTTGTATTAACTTAACTATGTCAATATAAGTACGTAAATACAGGGCAATGGGTAATAAGCAGGAGCGACTTATGGCTTTACAAAAAAAGCTAAAGCAAAAAACACGTAATTTTATAGAGTCAAAGCATATGCTCAGCGGCATTACGATTGCGTCGTTTTTAGAGTCGACTATTGTTCCCATTCCACTTGAGGCTGTAATGGTGCCACTTATGCAGGCACAGCGAGAAAAGCTGTGGCTGATTGCACTAATGGCAACGCTGGGTTGTGTTGTGGGGGCATTATTTGGCTATGCCCTTGGTTATTATTTATTTGATGCTGTTGGCGATTGGGTGATCAGCGCTTTTTCAAGCCCAGAACAGTTCGAAAATGTTAAACAAAAAATGCACAACCAAGGTTTTTGGTTTGTTATTACTTTAGGAATAGTACCCATCCCATTTCAAATAGCGATGCTTGCTGCGGGCGCTACCAAGTACTCTCTTGGGTTATTTTTATTGGCCAGCGCAATTGCGCGTTCAATTCGTTACTTTGGGCTTGCTATTGTTGTGTATTACGCAGGAAACCAAGCTGAACGTATAATAAGTAAACATAAAGTTAAAGCCATGATTAGTTTAACTATTTTAGTTTTACTGGGGTGGGGTATTAGTACCTTACTTTAAGGCTAAATTTCTATCTTGTGTTATAATTCTTAAAGATGATTTATTAGCTCAAGTGTAATCTATTTATATGATGAATGTTGAAACTGTCAGCCTTAAGTTGACCCGCTTTACTCGTATAACGCGGTTGAACAAATTACTTATGTTTGCGCTGCTAGTGTTTATAGTGGTTTTCACTATTTACAACTTCACCTATTTCCCACTGGTAGGTGCTAAAAAAAGCATACCTGGTTTTGCTAGTGAGTTCATAAATCTTATTGTCATAATGACGGTTTTTTGGGTTGTGCAGTGTTCTAAATTAGCTAAAAAAGCATACCAGTATGTCACCATTGGATTAATGCTATGGATAGTTGGAATGACTGCCGATGTGCTTGACGAGCTTGTTGTTCAACCACAATGGGTCACGTTGTACATAAAAGACTTATGTATTTCTGTAGGGGTTGTTATTACTGCTTATGGCTTATTTAAAACTATGTTATTTATGCAAAAAATGCACAATAGACTAGCCCAAGAATTTATAGTTGACGATCTTACCCAAGTTTACAATCGCCGATGTTTTTACGAATACGTTGAAAACGAGACAGACGAATCGTATGCAGTAATCATTATCGATATTGATCATTTTAAATCTATTAACGATACCTTCGGCCACGACAAGGGCGACAAGGTGCTTAAAGCTTTTGCTAGTAAAATAGACGCTCTGTTTGAAGACGGCAATATTTTTGCGCGTATTGGTGGTGAGGAGTTTGCAGGCTACCTACCAAACTGCACTTTAGAACAAATGCAGGCGTTTGCTGAGTCGGTGTTAGCGAGTGCTCGCACTATTGAGGTTACCGACGAGCTTTATACTAGTGCCAGTATAGGGGTAGCTAAACGTTTTAAAAATGAATCATTTGACAGCGTAATGAAACGCGCAGACCAAGCTTTATACAAAGCTAAAAATAGTGGTCGCAACCGATTCGTAATCGCAACAAAGCCGTAAATAGCAGGTCCTTATTGTTTGCACATTTACTACACTTTTTTACGTTTTCGTAAGTAAGTGTCAGCTTAGGTAATACTTTGTAAAGCATGAAATTAAATTAAAATGTAAAGGTCGTAGAGGGGATATTAATAATAAGGAATCCCTTTGATGACCAACCCTCTTTTAAAAGTTGCTTTACCTCTTACTTTACTTGGTGTTTTATCTGGCTGTGGCTCTGATGATAGCGCAAGCTCTACAGGTTATATTCAAATGTATAATGGCTCATACAACAGCCCTTATACGCGCTTGTTTGTTGAAGAAACAGAGCGCTCAGGCGCCGACTTTGCAGAAGTCACCACCCGCCATAATTACAGCACTGGCACATTTGATGTTAGCTTTGAATATTTAGACGCTAACGATAGCTACATTACTATTAGCGACCAAGAAATTTCAATTAAAGGTGATAAAACGCAATTAGTTGTCATGAGTGGTGATTTTGCTGAACCCACCTTTACAGAGTTAACGGTGCCTATTAGTAGCGATACGGGTGAGTTTAATCTTGGCTTTTTTAATATTACGGGTGAAGACACCAGCTACGATATTTATCTTGCAACAGACGATGGCGTATTTGAAAGCGCGACATTGTTTGCATCTGCGCAGTACTTAAGTGAATTAGACTTACAAAGTGTAGATGAAGGATATTACACTATTTTTATTACCCCCGCGGGCAGTAGTGATGTAGTTTACGAGTCGTCATCGGTTTATTTGTATGATGAGGCAAGCTACGTAGCGATTATCCGCCCAAGTTATGCCACAGAGCTAAGCGGCATTACGCTTGATGTAGTAACCGACAATAACTATGTTACTGAACTTAAACACCAATCTGCATTAGGGCAATTACGTTTTATTAATACCCTTGATGACTATTCACCAGTTAGCTTCAGTGTAACGCGTGGTACTACAGAAACCCCAACAAATACGGTATCAAGCGATGCGTATACAGATTACATAGAGCTTTCGCCAAACAGTTACAGCGTGGCGATGTTTGATGAGCAAGGTAATAAACTAGCCGATAACTTTTTAATGACGCTTGAACGTGAACAAAGCGCGGTTGGCATTTTTTATAACGATATCGACAATGGCCTACGAATGATGAGTGTAGAAGAGCATTTAACACCAAGCAGTTATAGCCATACCGTATCGGTTGTTAACCTTATTGAGAGTTACGCAGGGCAGTCGGTGACCGACATTGATGTGTACTTTACCCTTGATGGAGAAACGGTCGACGACACCAGCAATGTAGTTGATGGCATAGACCGCTACGATCAAGAAGAGCAAGTAGTTGATAACGAAATTTATACAGTTTACGCAGTTTATGAAGATAACGGACAGCAAATTGTACTTATTCAACAAAGTGATATGGATTTTACTCAAGAGGGAAATTACATATTAATTTTAGAGCATGACGAAACCACAGCAACGGGTTATAAAATGTCTTTAGAGCGCACAATTACAGACAGTGTTGAATAATAAAATGAGAGTTAAAAGCCTAAATACAGAGTGTATTTAGGCTTTTTATTGAACAAAATTTAACGGCTTAGTAATAATTAGGTACACTCATGACATAATAAATAATAAGAGTGTGCCATGGATGATTTTATTGGGTTAATAGTGATAGTCATGCTGATTATTGCAACCGGTGCTTTGTGTGGATTAATTGCATTAATACAAGTAAACGGCCTAAAGCAAGAAATCGCGATTTTAAGGGCTAAAGTAGTCAAGCTGCAGGCAAGCCCAAGTGCTGATCATTCTGATACAAAAATTTTTTCATCCTCAAAACACGTTGCGCCTTTAAGTGCACAATCTACTGCTTATGAAGTAGAGCCCAGCTCAGTACCAAAAAGTAATTCAGCGCAAAATGAGCCAGTAAATACGGTTGTAACGCCTAACGTTAAATCAATAAAAGCGAACCCCGCTATCCCTTTATTTATTGCCTCCGTGTTTGAAAAACTACGCACCGGGTTTGAACAAAATTGGATGACCTGGATTGGCGCAATAGCGCTTGCTTTTGGCGGCATATTTTTAGCTAAATACAGCTTAGAAGCAGGGCTTTTATCACCCATAATGAGGCTCAGCTTAGGTGGTTTATTTGGGGTAGGTTTGATCATAGCTGCAAGCTATTTACACTATAAACGTATTATTTTTGAAGGCTTTAATAACTACATACCTGCAGCACTTGCCAGTGGCGGGTTTATAACTTGTTTTGCATTAACGCTTTTAGCTTACAGTAGCTATGAAATGCTTAGCCCTACAACTGCTTTTATTGTGCTAGCTATTATTGCCATAAGTGCGAGCATAATGGCAATAACACTTGGGCCATTGCTAGCGGTGTTAGGAATTATTGGTGCTTACAGCGTGCCTATTTGGGTTAATACCGGCAGTAGCAACGTATTTGCATTATTTATGTATGTTGGCTTTGTTAGTTTATCGGCATCCTTGGTTGCACACAAAGTGCAGCGAGCTTGGCTTTGGTATTTAATGTGGGCAGGGCATATTGGTTGGTATTTAGTTGGTTTTATAATAATGCAGCTAAAAAGTAATACACCTTGGTTACTTGCAACCTTTGCATTACTGAGTATTGTTGGCCTGATTGCTTTGCCGCGTTTGGGTTTTAAATTAAAAAGTATTGAACATCGTCCGCACTCTTTAAAGCGCCTTATAAAAGTATTCCCCGATCACCTTTTACTCCTTGCCTTTATAGTTCCGCTAATTTTTACCATGTCGATAAGCTATTACAATTTAGAATGGCAAACTATCGGTGTATTAAGTATTGGATTGTTATTATTTTTAGCACTTAAAAATAGTCGCTGGGATCTATGGCAAGGGCTATCACTCGTTATTGCTACGCTAATGATTATAAGCGCAGAGCAAATGAATTCTTTATCCGCTTTTTTTGATGATGGATTATTTATATTTAAAAGCGAATACGGCTTAGGGTTATTGCTTGGTTTTGGCTTTATGGCGTACGGACTTTATTTTGGTAAAAAACAGGTAAAACGATTAGCGTTTCATATTACTGCGGCATTTAGCGTTTTTGTCATGATAAGTACCTTGTATGTACTCATTCCAAACAATGCATTAAGCATCGCTTATCCACTTTGGGCTTTTGTATTATGTGTGGTTGCGGCTATTTTAATTAAGTGTGCGCAGCATAATACAACGTTGTTTCAGCGTTTTACTTACTGGGTAGGCGCAAATGCGAATATTACTTTAGCTATAACAATGCTTCTAAGCGACAGCGGTTTAACCATTGCATTAGCTATTCAAGTACTGTTAATTAGTGTGCTCATAAAGCGTTATAATGTGCCTATGCCGCATTGGCCTATTAAAGCGCTAGTGGCTGCTTTATTACTTCGGTTAACGCTTGCGCCTTGGACACCAAGTTACGACGCTCTTACATTATTTGGCTTGCACTGGAGTATTATTGTATATCCGCTGTGTACCGCATTATTTTTTGCCACAGCTAAATGCTATAAAACATCGCAATTAAAAGTGTGGTTAGAAGGGGCCGCGCTTCATTGCTTTGCGTTGTTCATTACAACCGAAACCAGTTACCAGCTCGTTGGGCACTCCCCACAATTTGACGCGCTTAGTTTTTATGAGCAAGTTTTGCTTACCTGTAATTGGCTTGCGCTGGGCTGCGTTTATTTGCATCGTGCACGTATTGCGGGGAGCTTAGCTAAGCTTTATCAAATTGCAGGGAGTTTATTAGCAGGCGGCGCTGGCTTTATGTCACTTAAAACACTACTCGACGATAACCCGTTATTAACCTCTATTTATATTGGTGAGCTCCCAGTACTTAACTGGCTGTTTTTACTTTGGTTAGTACCAGCCGGCTTAACGGTTTGGTTATACTCACTTATTAAACCTATAAAGGCTAAGATAGCGCCGTTTGTACTTGGTGTTGCAGGTTTACTTGGCTTAATTGCCATTAACAGTTTTATTCGTCAATACTGGCAAGGGGCTTATATTTATCTATCAAAAGGGGCCAGTAACGAAGAGTTGTATAGCTACTCTGTTATTTGGCTAATACTGGGCGCTGGTACGGTTATATTCGGACACCTTAAAAACCAGTTACTTATTCAAAAAATAGGCTTAGGATTACTTGCGGCTGTTATTGTAAAAGTGTTTTTAATTGATATGGCTAATTTAACGGGGCTGTTAAAAGCCCTGTCGTTTATTGGTTTAGGGCTTTCGTTAGTTGGGCTAAGTTGGTTATTTCAAAAGCTTAGAAGCCGCTCAAAAACAATATAAAATATATAGACACTTTATTAAGCAAAGCCCAGTAAACGTACTGGGCTTTTTATTTGCGATTAACTAAGTTGCAAATTAAGTGCTGTGATTAAGCAGGGCTTTTAATTTACCCGGCTTAATAGGTTTACTTAAGTAGTGAATATTAGCTGCTTTTGTTTCTTGTTTAAGTTCGGTGTCGCGTACTGCGGTAATTAAAATAGCCGGAATGTCGCTTTGCCATATTTCTCTGAGTGTTTTAATTAAAGTGATGCCATCGCACTCATTGCCTAACTGGTAATCCATTAATATAACATCCGGTGCGCTATGCGCTTTAGCATGCGACATGACGTTTTCGACATTATCAAACAGGGTATAATTTGCTTGCCACTTTTTAAGTAAGCTTGCCATAGCTGCGAGGTTTTCTGGATCGTCATCTACGGCAATAATGTTTATTGCAGTGCGGTTTTCTATTAGGTTACTCGCTGCGCTTTTTTGCTGAACAAACTGAGCGTCACCATAGGGTACGTCAATACTAAAGCGGCTGCCTTTACCGGGTTCTGAGTGCACATCAAGCTCTAAACTTAATAAATCTGCCATACGCTTCACCACGCCAAGGCCCAGCCCTACGCCTTTGTTGTCGCCAGACTCGACGCGATAAAAATCGTTAAATATTTTGGCTTGTTCAACGTCGCTAATACCAGGGCCTGTGTCCCATACTTCAATGCGCAGGCTATGTTTTCGGTTTCTACATGCCACTAACACGCGTCCTTTATCAGTATATTTAACAGCATTAGACACTAAATTTTGAATAATTCGGCGCAGGTAGGTGATATCGCTATGCACAACTTGGCCACCAGAACGCACGGTGAGCTTTAGCCCCTTATCACTTGATAAAATAGCGTACTCACTTTTTAGCGGCGCTAAAATATCTTCAATGTAAAAGTGGCGCGGTGTAGGGGTCATTGCGCCTTGCTCTAGTTTAGCTATTTCAAGTAGAGCTGACATTAAGTGAACAGTCGAATCTAGGCTGTCACCAAGCTTATTAAAGTTATTTGCATTAGTGGCATCAAGTTGTTTTTCATCAATGGCAGCTAGGTATAAACGCGCTGCATTGAGGGGTTGTAAAATATCGTGGCTAGCGAGTGCTAAAAAGCGCGTTTTACTGTCGTTTGCTTGTTCGGCCTCTCGTTTTGCTAAAGTAAGTGCTTCCTCCGTTTGTACTCGGCTGTCTATTTGCGCTTGTAAGTCTTTATTTATGGTTTGTACTTCTTGGGTACGGGCCTCAATACGGTTTTCTAGATCCATGTTCACTTCTTCAAGCGCATTTTGGGTGCTTATGTGAGTTGTGATATCAGAAAAGCTCGTTACAAAGCCGCCATCAGGCAGTGGATTACCAATCATCTCAAACACTTGGCCATTACGACGGTGGCGTATAAAGTGATGAGAGCTACCATTTTTTAAATGTTGCACGCGTTTTTCTATTTGGCGTTCTATTTCGCCAGGCCCACATTCACCGCGTTTAGCGTTGTATCTAATAATATCCTCTATGGGTTGGCCAACTTCTAAAAAACCTTCAGGGTAGTTAAACATGGCACTGTAGCGCTTGTTCCATGCCACTAGCTTTAAGTTTTTATCAACAACCGAAATACCATGGCTTAAGTTTTCTAAAGAGGTAAATAATAGGTTTTGGTTAAATTGTAGGGCTTGTGTGGTTTCATCAAAAAAGTTAACCACTTCTTCAAATGCCATGCGCTTGCCCGATGACACCGTATGAATGAGCGCCTGTGCAGATGACGCGCCTAAAACACCAGTTAATGCGCGTTCGCAATAGGCTATAAATTCCGGCTCTGGGTGAGCGTTATTGTCGTTTAAATGGTGGGCAAGTGCGTAATGAGCCAGTACTTGTTGACTGCGTTGGATGCCTAAAAAGGTTTGCAGCAATATTTTAAAGTCGTAAACCGTGGCTTTAACATCTTTATTTAAACGTCGAGACAAAATAGCCTGATCTTTTGGATTTACAAACGCAGCGGCCTGAATTTTATCAATAAGGCGCTCTTCAGCCCCTAAAGAAAAACTAATATAACAACCAATATTTGCAAAGAGTGCGATGAGTGTTCCACGAGTGATGAGTGTTTGTTGTAACTCGCTATTTAAGGTATTACCTGCATCTAAAATGGGTAACATTAAAAATAGCACCCAGCAGGTTATACCAGCTAAAAGACCAGCATAAACGCCATAGGCATGACCTTTTCGCCAATATAAGCCACCAACAATTGAGGGCAATAACTGAGTCACTAACGAAAAGGCAACTAAGCCCATACTAGCCAGTGCGCTGCTATGGCCAAACCATTGTTGATAAAAATAAGCCAATATTAAAATACCGGCAATGGTAAAGCGCCTTACTAATAAAATTTGTGCCTTATAGCTGGTGGTAATTAGGTTACGTTTAAACTTACGACGCAGTATTAATGGCAGCACTACATCGTTTGAGATCATGGTACTTAGAGTCAGTGTTGCAACCACAATCATGGCTGTTGCAGCCGATAGGCCACCAATAAATACAAAGGTGGTTAAAAAGGCGTTGTCGTTAATTAGCGGCAGTGCCAGTACAAAGCTGTCTGGCGAATAACCAATACCAATATTTGGGTGAATAGCGGCAGTCGCTATAGGTAAAATCATTGCTGCGGTTAGTAATAAATATAAGGGGAACGCCCAACGAGCGGTATTTAAATGGCGCTTATTTTGGTTGTCGACCACGGTTACATGAAACTGGCGGGGTAAACAAATAATTGCCGCGGCCGCCATAAGGGATTGACCAATAAAATTAAAACTAAAAAAATTAAAGTTACTCCAGTGTGACCAAGCAGATTCGGTTAACTGAGCTGATGAGGTTTCTGGTAGATTGAATAATGTATAAATAGCGAGGCCTGCCACAGCCATTAATGCAAAAAGCTTGATTAAAGATTCGAATGCTACAGCTAGCATTAACCCAGAACGATACTCGGTGACATCGACTTTGCGGGTACCAAAAAATATTGCAAATAATGCCATGATAAGTGTGGCAGAAAGTGCCAGCATATCACCCGATATTTTATTGCTATTTTGCAATAGCAAAAAGCTAGTGCTTAGGGCTTTAAGTTGCAACGCAATGTAAGGAATAGTGGCTAGCAGCGCAATAAGAGTCACCATAATGGCGGTGGTTTGGCGTTTGCCATAACGGGCGGAAATAAAGTCGGCAATGGTCGTGATGTTTTGTTTTTTACTAACCAAAACCAGTTTGCGTAAAAAACCCTGCCCGAAAAAAAACAATAAGGCAGGACCCAATAAAATAGGTAAATAGCTCCAGCTGCTGGTGGCTGCGGTGCCTACCGAGCCGTAATAGGTCCAAGAGGTACAGTAAATACCAATTGCAAACGAATACACAAAAGGATGATGACTAATGCGCTTTGCCAAAGGCGTTGTTTTATCGCCCCAGTTTGCTAGCCAAAACAGTACCCCTATATACCCTAATGCAACAATAATCAGAACGGCAGTCATGGTGTTATTAACCCTTATTATTTTTAAATGACCCTCAACCCAAGAGGTTATTACACAATACCAGAACTGAGCTTAGGTGTGGGGGCTGATTTTAAATAGTAATTTAAGTGAAAATATATCCTACTGAATAATAACAATAAAAAGTAAAAAGCCTTCGTATTAGACTAATGTCGCATTTGTGAGCTGATTGGTAAATCAGCAATAGGTATAGCAAGTATAAAAAACGTAACATGCTGATATTAAATAAAAATAACGTTTTCTATTAAACGGGTTAAATGCAGTTTACGTAAACGTTAATCAGGTGTTACGACTATGGTCTCAATTCAATATATGAGCTGCGTTGCTAAATTGATTAGCGAAGATAAAAAACCACCCATCGCGATACTGCGGTGCTTAAAGGGGAAAATAAAAATGGCTTTTAAAGACGAAGAACAAGCAAAAGCTTATTGGGCTGAAAACATTTCACTACTGTTTAAATTACTAGCAGTGTGGTTTGTGGTCTCATTTGGCTTTGGCATATTACTGGTAGATGTACTGAATGAAGTACGTTTTTTTGGGTTTAAAACTTGGCTTCTGGTTCTCCCAGCAAGGCGCGATTTACACCTTTGTGGCTTTGATTTTTGTGTACGTTTTCAAAATGAATACGTTAGATAAAAAATACGGCGTAGACGAATAGGAGCTAAGCAATGGATGTTCAAACACTCACATTTATAATTGTTGGTTTAAGCTTTGCGCTTTATATCGGCATTGCAATTTGGGCCCGTGCGGGTTCAACAAACGAATTTTACGTAGCGGGCGGCGGCGTACCTCCACTAGCTAATGGTATGGCAACTGCAGCTGACTGGATGAGCGCCGCGTCGTTTATCTCAATGGCGGGTATTATTTCGTTCGCAGGGTATGATGGCGGCGTTTACTTAATGGGGTGGACTGGCGGTTACGTACTGCTCGCTATGTGTTTAGCGCCTTACTTACGTAAATTCGGCAAGTTCACAGTACCTGACTTTATTGGCGACCGTTACTACTCGCGCACAGCGCGCTTAGTGGCCATTTTATGTGCCATATTTATTTGTTTTACTTATATTGCTGGGCAAATGCGCGGCGTAGGCGTTGTGTTTTCTCGCTTTTTAGAAGTAGAAATTGAAACCGGTGTTTACATTGGTATGGTGATTGTATTTTTCTATGCGGTTCTTGGCGGCATGAAAGGCATTACCTATACACAAGTAGCGCAGTATTGTGTACTTGTATTTGCATACTTAGTTCCGGCTATTTTTATCTCAATGATGATGACGGGTCACTTCTTTCCACAAACAGGCTTTGGTGCCACTTTAAGTGACGGCTCAGGTATGTATGTACTTGATAAACTTGACGGATTAAGCGCAGAGCTGGGCTTTGCACAATACACCGAAGGCTCTAAAAGCATGATTGATGTATTTGCCATTACAGGTGCATTAATGGTCGGTACCGCAGGTTTACCACATGTAATTGTTCGCTTCTTCACTGTACCGCGTGTAAAAGATACGCGTATTTCAGCAGCATGGACGTTAGTATTTATTGCTATTGTTTATACTACCGCACCGGCAGTTGCTTCGTTTGCACGTGTAAACATGATCGACACAATCAATGGTAAAGACGGCAGCGGCACAGCGTACGCAGAAGCACCAGCGTGGATCAAAAACTGGGAACGTACAGGCCTAATCACTTTTAATGATAAAAATGGTGACGGCAAAATGTTCTACACAGCAGGTAAAATAGATGATCCAAATAGCGCAAACGAAGTAAAAGTAGACCGCGATATTATGGTATTGGCTAATCCTGAGATAGCTAATTTACCTGCATGGGTTGTTGCACTTGTAGCCGCAGGGGGGATTGCAGCAGCACTGTCGACAACAGCGGGTTTACTACTGGTTATTTCGACTTCTGTTTCGCACGATTTACTCAAACGTACTCTGAAACCCGATATTAGTGATAAACAAGAGCTACTGGCCGCTCGATTAGCCGCGATGATTGCCATTGTTATATCTGCTTACTTTGGAATCAACCCGCCTGGCTTTGTAGCGTCGGTGGTCGCATTTGCCTTTGGTTTAGCTGCGGCGAGTTTCTTCCCTGCAATTATCATGGGAATATTCTCTAAAACAATGAACAGAGAAGGCGCTATTGCAGGCATGATTACCGGTATTGGCTTTACTGCAGCGTATATCATCTTCTTTAAATTTGTGAGCCCAGAGCTTAACAGCCCTGAGAACTGGTTCTTAGGTATTTCGCCTGAAGGTATAGGTTTAGTCGGTATGGTAATTAACTTTGTTGTTGCTGCCGTAGTACTGAAATTTACTCAACCAACACCTGTTGAAATACAAGAAATGGTAGAAGGTATTCGTAATCCTAAAGGGTCGGCAGAAGCGCACGCGCATTAAGCCAACTTATATGTAAAGTACCAAAAGCCCGACCTTAGTCGGGCTTTTTATTTGTATAAATAATGAGTACATTGGTGCTGTGTATACTTTTTAGTGAGTGTAACAATGAGTGTAGAACAACAAGAAGTAGCCCAATATGTTTACCTTCAAGCGCCTTTCAGCATGCTCGATAACAGTGCTTGCGACTACTTTGTAAACCATCTTGATGTTATTTATTTAACGCGAGAAAATCAGGCGCAGTGGCTACAGAGCGAACACCCAAAGCTTTTTTTAATTCGCTCAGGTCTTTACGATTTAGTTGATGCTAAAGGTGATGTAGTAACACGTTTGGCACAAGGTGATTATTTTGGTTTTCCTTCGCTTTTAACCGGCGAAGCAATTCAAAATAAATTGGCGGTTCAAAAAGAGGGCATAGTGTATATGCTCAATCAAGAACACTTTGATTTTTTACGCCGAGAGTACAAACCGTTTGAGCAATATTTTGTTAGAGCTCACGCCAATAGATTACTATCATCACATTATAAAAGTAAAAACGACAGTTGGTCAGAGCGCAGAATATCTGAACTCATGACCCGCACAGCCATAACGCTTTCACCCGATGCCAGCATTCGACAAAGCGCTAAAAAAATGAAAGAGCACGGTGTGTCGTCAATTATGGTTATTCAACATGCCCATTTAGTTGGCGTGGTAACAGACCGCGATCTGCGAAATAGGGTGCTTGCCGACGAGGTAGACCCGCAAGAAGCGGTTAGCAGCATAATGACCACAAACCCTAAATTTATATTTGAAAATAACCGCGTGTTTTCTGCGTTGCATTTAATGCTTAAATATAATATTCACCACTTGCCAGTGCTTGATGAAAGCCATAACCCGATAGGTATGCTCACCAGTACTGATTTACTGCGCCAACAAAAAAGTGATCCTGTGCAGCTCATTGGCCGCATTTATAAAGCGCATAACGTGAACGACTTAAAACGTTACGCCAAAGAAGTGCCCGATTTACTAAAGAGCTTCTCTCATAATATTGACGATATTTCACTTATTGGTAAATTACTAAGCGGGTTAACCGATGCATTAACATCGCGTTTGATCAGACTATTTCAAGAAGATCACGGCGCAGCACCAACCAGTTTTAGTTTTATATGCTTTGGCTCACAAGCACGCGAAGAGCAAACATTACATTCAGATCAAGATAACGGCCTATTACTCCCCAACGATTTAACTCAAGAGCAGCATACTTACTTTAAAAAAATGGGAGAGTTTGTTTGCGAACAACTCGTTGAATGCGGCATTAGGCGATGCCCTGGTAACATAATGGCAAGCAGTGACTTATGCCGCATGAGCGTGAACGATTGGTCTGAACGCTTTTTTAAATGGATAAAAAGCCCAACCCCCGAAGCCATGCTTAATTGTAAAATATTTTTTGATTTACGCTTTATAGAAGGTTCAAATTCGTTATATACCGCATTTTGTGAACAATTAGTGCGCATATCGCGAAACGATTTATTTTATGCAGCCATGGCTACCGACATAAATAATAACAGCGTACCCATAGGTTTATTTAACAAGTTTAAAACGCAAAAAGATGACAACAACCACAAATACATAGATTTGAAAAAACGCGGTGTGGTGATCATTAACGACATAGTGCGCTTATACGCATTAAAAGCGGGAATTAAACGGGCTAACACCCAAGAGCGCCTAGAAGCATTATTAAAGTATAACCTCATCAACAAAGACGATATTTACAACTTAAAAGACTGTTGGCGTTTTTTAACTCAGCTGCGCTTAAGCACACAAATTAATGAAGAGGGGTTACCAAGCAACTGTATTAACCCTAATAAATTAAATTCACTAGAGCGCCATCAGTTAAAAGAAGCGTTTTATTTAGTAAAACAAGCGCAGCAAGGCGCCGCGTTTAAATTTGCACGGGGCAGTTTGTGAGGCTCTCATGGTAAAAATGTTACTTACGCGGTATATAAAGCGCCGTCAATTACTAGCAAAAAATGCATTCTCGCAGCGCTATTTGGTGATTGATTTAGAGCTCACAGGGCTTGACTCAAAACAGCACGAAATAGTGTCGGTTGCATGGGTTGTAATTGATAACCAATGTATAAAAATGAGCGAGTCGCAACATTTTATTAATAAAGACGTAAAAAGCCTTGAACAAAGCCCGGTTTTTCATGGTATTAGTACTGACTCGGTGGCACAAGGGCAAAGCCTACAGAGTATTTTAATGTCTTTAAGCGCTCACTTTAGTGACTGCATTTTAGTATTTCATAATGCCATGCTTGACTGGGGCTTTTTAAAGTTAGCACTAAAAAATGCAGGGGTCACCCAGCGGCCTAAGCTGATCATCGATACCCTACAAATAGAAAAAAAGCGCTTACTGCAACACGCAAGCGATATAAAATTAGATGATTTAACCTTAAATGAATGCCGTAATCGCTACGATTTACCAAGCTATCATTGCCATCATGCGCTTACCGATGCACAAGCCACTGCTGAGCTGTTATTGGCCCAATGCCATCAAATAGGCGCCGGTAAAGAGTTAACGTTAAGAGCACTAGTTTAACAAAGCTATTTCACTTACGTATAATTTTGTTAAACTCAATTTTTTAAAAGGATTTATTATGGTAATTGAAGCCGCCAGTAAGTATTACAACCAGTTAAACAATGACCTTCAAGCAGTTAAAAAGTACATTCACAACTAATTTTGGTGTGTTTCTTACTATTCTTTACTTATTAGGTAGTTTATCAGGTGTTGTGTATCTTTACGTTTTACTTAATAACTTTTCGGTTGATGTATTCAACTTTATTGAAATAAGTGACTTTTTACTGGCACTGATTTCAAATCCTTTACTTATTACTATTTATACTACGCTCATCGTTATAACAGCTATTTATTTAAATTGGCGCTCAGGACACATGCCAGATCCTAGTAAAACAACCGTGTTAAAAAAACTTTATTATGGCTTTTGTTACCCGTACTATTTATTAAAACCTAGTTATACAGCGGTATTATTTTTAGCGCTTATAATACCTACATACCCTACTATGTTGGCGTATTCACACAGTAAAGACATAGTAAATGAAAGAACAATGAGTTATCACTTATCATTAAATTATCCAATTGCTAAGAGCAAAGTAACTCAACTTCAAAATGTTCAAATAGTAGCCTCAACAATGGGGAATTTATTTGTTTATGATAATAAACAAGATAAGTTACTTATTATTTCACAAGAAAATATTTCAGCATTAATACCTAATGAAAATAAAGTAAAAACGGTTAGCTCAGAGTCAAAATAGTAGCCTCTACATCACCCAAAAATTAGCTAATTTAATGAGGATACTCAGGCACGTAAGCATAAAATATTTAGCTGAAATATTATTAAATGTTACTTATAGGTGTAGGCATATAAGTCATAATTTCACTTTTACAAGGAACGAATATGAAACTTATCATCGCTATTTTTATTGCCTTATTTCCACTTGTTACGTTTGCAAATTCAAGTTTGCCGCCGAATAGACATATTGCTGTCCAGGGGAAGGGTGAGGTATTAGCTAAACCAGATCTAGCCAAAATTTCATTTGAGGTGGTTAGTATGAAAAAAGAATCACTTGATGCAAAACGTGATGTGGATGCTAGGGTTAATTTATTTTTAAACGGTTTAGATAAATATGGGGTCGAAGAGTCGGCAGTATCAGCCTCAAAT
The DNA here is from genome assembly GCF_000241365.1 of Pseudoalteromonas sp. BSi20480. Classification (NCBI taxonomy): domain Bacteria; kingdom Pseudomonadati; phylum Pseudomonadota; class Gammaproteobacteria; order Alteromonadales; family Pseudoalteromonadaceae; genus Pseudoalteromonas; species Pseudoalteromonas sp. BSi20480. The sequence goes on from NZ_BADX01000070.1 coordinate 67,582, forward strand.
TTATTAACTACTGCTGATATGCAATATTTAGAAAGTGGTGAAGAAAAACGGGTAGGTTACATTGCTTCGCGTTCACTCAAAGTTACTATTGATGATATTAACAAGATGAATGAAATTGTTGATTTTGCATTGAGTGTAAAAATAAATGAAGTAACTAATATAGAGTTACTGTCTTCAAAAGCCAAAGAGTTGGAAGCTCAGGCTACGCAGAATGCAGTAGAAAATGCGAAAGTTAAAGGTAAAGTACTAGCGAGTTCATTTGGTGCATCTCTTGGAAATATTTATAGTATTAATTCTAATAACAATCGCTCAAATTATGGCTATCATTCAATGTATGTTGAGCGCATTGATGTGACTGGTTCGAAAATGAGTGAGTCTCCTTTTGCAGCGGGGCGTTATTTAGAAATTTCTATAACATTTGAATCATCTATAAACGTGGTGTTTGATTTAGAGATAAAATAATAATCAGGGTATGAGGCATTAGAGAAATGGAATTAAAGTATTTTTATATTGGGTTTGGTGTCATTGCATTACTGAATCTCATTGTTAGCGTTCTTTTAATAAAGCGCGATGATTTAGAGGTTTTTCAAAAAGTGGCGCAAGTCATATTGGTCTGGTTAATTCCGTTGTTTGCTGCGGTTGGTTTGTGGTTGTTTTATCGCTCACAGGATAAGCCCAAAAGCATACCTAAAAGCTTTGGTGGAGGAACTTCCTCTGGTACGAACACACACAATGGAAGCGGGTTATAAGCAAATTTTAACGTGTATACTTTAATGCTATGTGGGGATTTTCAACGTTAATTTAAAGTTTCTAATCGCCCCCTCTTATAATCAGGCGCAAGGTCGATTACAATACAGGCATCTAAAAGGCACATAGCCTTTATCTGCACGCTAAAAGAGTGGATTTTATATTTCATGGCAATCAAACTTGCAATTAATGGTTTTGGTCGTATTGGTCGAAATATTGTCCGCGCGTTGTACGAGTCAGGTTTGAGCGACGAAATTAAAATTGTTGCCATTAACGAACTGGCTGACCCTGAAGCTATTGCTCATTTATTAAAATACGACACATCCCACGGTCGTTTTTCTTTTCCTGTAAAACTTGGTGAAGACACCATTAGTGTTGCAGGCGATACTATTGCACTTTTTTGTGAAGAAAACCCAGTAGAATTACCTTGGCAAACCCTTGATGTAGATGTAGTACTTGAATGTACTGGTGTTTATCATTCGCGTGAGCATGCACAGTTACACATTACAGCGGGCGCCAAAAAGGTGTTGTTTTCGCATCCAGCTGATAACGACGTAGATGCCACTATTGTCTATGGCATAAACGACGATGAGCTTAAAAGCGAGCATACTATTGTATCTAACGGCTCGTGTACCACAAACTGTGTAGTGCCAGTAATAAAAGTATTAGATGATGCCTTTGGTATTGAGTCGGGTGCTATTACCACTATTCATGCATCGATGAACGATCAACAAGTGATTGACGCGTACCATCATGATTTACGCCGTACTCGCGCCGCGAGTCAATCTATTATTCCGGTAGATACAAAACTTGCCCGCGGTATAGACCGCATATTACCTAAATTTGAAGGTCGCTTTGAGGCCATAGCTGTTCGCGTTCCAACAATTAATGTAACGGCCATGGATTTAAGTGTAACGGTTAATGCCGATGTAGATTTAAAGGCCGTTAATAATGCACTTAAAGCACAAGCAAAAGATAGACTCGAAGGTATTTTAAGTTACACCGAAGAGCCGCTTGTATCAGTTGATTTTAATCACGATCCACATTCTTGTATTATTGATGGCACACAGACACGAGTTAGTCACAAACGGCTGATAAAGTTACTTGTTTGGTGTGATAATGAGTGGGGATTTGCAAATCGTATGCTCGATACCGCGCGTGCGATGGTTGCAGTAACTCAGTAACTTTTTATATTACTATAATAATTTAAACGTATTTTTCAGGTTCAGTATCGTTAACTAAGGAGATATTCATGTCGGTCATAAAAATGGCAGATTTAGATTTAAACGGCAAACGCGTATTAATTCGTGAAGATTTAAATGTACCAGTTAAAGCAGGTAAAGTGACGTCAGATGCGCGTATTCGTGCTGCACTACCTACTATTAAATTAGCCCTTGAGAAAGGCGCTAAAGTAATGGTTATGTCACACCTTGGCCGTCCTACGGAAGGGGAATACAACGAAGAATATTCGCTCGCCCCTGTAGCTGATTACCTAAACGACGCGCTAGCGCAAACAGTGCGTCTTGAAAAAGACTACTTAAATGGCGTAGATGTAGCTGATAACGAAGTGGTTGTATTTGAAAACGTGCGCTTTAATAAGGGCGAGAAGAAAAACGACGAAGCGTTATCAAAACAACTTGCAGCTTTATGTGATGTATACGTAATGGATGCCTTTGGTACAGCTCACCGCGCACAAGCGTCTACTCATGGTGTTGGTTTATTTGCTGATGTTGCCTGTGCAGGCCCATTACTATCGGCTGAACTTGAAGCATTAGGAAAAGCACTTGATAATCCAGCTCGCCCATTAGTGGCTATTGTGGGTGGTTCAAAAGTTTCGACTAAACTAACTGTACTAGATTCACTGTCTAAAATTGTTGACCAGCTAGTAACTGGCGGCGGTATTGCTAATACGTTTATTGCAGCTGCAGGCAATCCGGTAGGTAAATCACTTTTTGAAGCTGATTTAATGGATGAAGCAAATCGTTTATGTGCAGCAGCGAAGGCAAACGATGGTGAAATTCCAGTTCCTACGGATGTAGTGGTAGGTAATGAATTTTCAGAGTCAGCAGTTGCTACGCTTAAAGATGTAAGCGAAGTGACTAGCGACGATATGATTTTTGATATTGGCCCAGATACCGCCAGCCAACTTGCTAAAATTATTGCAAATGCAGGCACGGTAGTATGGAATGGTCCTGTAGGTGTATTTGAGTTTGATCAGTTTGGCAACGGCACACGTGCTATTGCTCAAGCAATTGCTAATTCAAACGCATTTTCAATTGCGGGTGGCGGTGATACTTTAGCTGCAATTGATAAATACGGCATAGCCGATAAAGTTTCTTACATTTCTACCGGTGGTGGTGCGTTCTTAGAGTTTTTAGAAGGCAAAAAACTTCCAGCAGTAGAAATGCTAGAGTCACGCGCTAAATAACTTTATTTAGCCGTGTAAAGTGAGGGGAAACCCTCACTAATCATTAATTATTAAATACCTCTCACCCTAATTTAATAATTAATGTGTACGAAGCTTAACTGCAGAGCAGTGGGTTTCGTGGTGTTATTTAAACGCCAAACTAACATATCCGTTCAAACTAGATAGCAGTGAAATGCTATCGATAAATTGGAGAATACCCAATGGCTTTAATCAGTATGCGACAACTTTTAGATCATGCAGCTGAGCATGGTTACGGCGTACCCGCTTTTAACGTGAATAACCAAGAGCAAATGCGCGCAATAATGGAAGCGGCTGACAAAACAAACAGCCCAGTAATCGTTCAAGGATCAGCAGGCGCTCGTGCTTACGCCGGTGCTCCATTTATTCGCCATATGATTTTAGCTGCCGTTGAAGAATGGCCACATATCCCTGTCGTAATGCATCAAGATCACGGCACCTCGCCCGGTGTTTGTCAGCGTTCAATTCAACTTGGTTTTTCATCAGTAATGATGGATGGCTCGTTAATGAGCGATGGTAAAACGCCTTCAAGTTATGAATACAACGTTGAAGTTACTCGCGAAACAGTGGCTATGGCACATGCGTGCGGTGTATCGGTTGAGGGCGAGCTAGGTGTATTAGGTTCACTTGAAACGGGTGAAGCGGGCGAAGAAGACGGTGTAGGCGCAGAAGGTAAATTAACAACTGATCAAATGCTAACTGATCCTGAAGAAGCAGCTGACTTTGTAAATAAAACCCATGTTGATGCGCTTGCGATTGCATGTGGTACATCGCACGGGGCTTACAAATTTACGCGCCCACCAACAGATGATATTTTAGCAATTGATCGCATTAAAGCCATTCACGCACGTATTCCTAACACGCATTTAGTAATGCATGGATCGTCGTCGGTACCACAAGAATGGCTAGAGATCATAAACCAGTACGGTGGCGAAATTCCTGAAACCTACGGTGTACCAGTTGAGCAAATTGTTGAAGGTATTAAGCACGGTGTTCGTAAAGTAAATATTGATACCGATTTACGTTTAGCGTCTACCGGTGCTATTCGTCGTCATATGGCGCTTAATCCATCTAACTTTGATCCACGTAAATACCTAGCAGAAGCTACAAAAGCGATGACAGAGATTTGTGTTGCGCGTTACAACTCGTTTGGAACGGCAGGACAGGCTGGTAAAATTAAACCAATTTCTCTTGATGACATGCACCTTAAGTACTTAAGCGGCGAGTTAGCACCACAGATTAAATAATCGATCGATTAAACAGATCAATGTGTAAAGGCCAGTAATATTATTACTGGCTTTTTTATTGCCTGCCAATAGCAGATCATGCAATTACCAACGGTATCAATTGGGATCACTCATTTACTAACACAGGTTGTATTGGATCATTACTTTACTAAGTAAACGTAATTTTTAGCTTTATTTAGCATTAAAAATAATCAGATCTTTTTTTATTTGTACAAACAATCAACAGCTTAACTTTTTGAGTAGGTAGAGTATTGATCTCAACATTGATCGCCTTGGTAAAAATCTGATCTTTAAAGTGAAGCTTAGTAAAATCCAGATCTATTAAAAGCTAAGTAAATACAAACAAAGGCAGACTTAGTAAAGCAATGATCTGAGTATTCGATCATATTTAAAGTTTAGTTTTTGTAAGTACTAAAAATGTCTTTATTCAATTTTTAAAATATATAAATTTGTGACAGGAGTGAGATTTTTATTATTAATTTGGCTTTTTTTTACCCCGATTTTAATTTACACGTTACACTTTCATAAAAATGTAATACTTAGTCATAATAATGAAAACTTATTCGATAGCTTAAGAGATAAATTGGAATGTCACGTAAAGTACTAGTCGTAGACGACGAAGCGCCTATCAGAGAGATGCTTGTTTTTGTATTAGAGCAAAATGGATTTCAGGCAATTGAAGCTGAAGATTATGATTCTGCTATTGCTGCAATGGTTGAGCCTTACCCTGATATGGTATTGCTTGATTGGATGTTGCCTGGCGGAAGCGGTATTCAAATTGCTAAAAAGTTTAAGCAAAACGAACACACGCGCCAAATACCTATTATTATGCTTACAGCTCGCGGTGAAGAAGAAGACAAAGTACGCGGCTTAGAAGTAGGCGCTGACGACTACGTAACTAAACCGTTTTCGCCAAAAGAATTAATGGCGCGTATTAAAGCGGTTATTCGTCGTGTGTCGCCAACCTCTTTAGAAGAAGCAATTGAAGTGCATGGCTTACGCTTAGATCCTATTTCTCATCGTGTTACTTCTGAAGGAAATGAGCTTGATATGGGCCCTACAGAGTTTAGGCTCCTTCACTTTTTCATGACTCACCCTGAACGGGTTTACAGCCGTGAACAATTGTTAGATCATGTGTGGGGAACCAATGTGTATGTGGAAGACCGTACTGTTGATGTTCATATTCGCCGTTTACGCAAAGCAATTGGCCCGTTAGGACACGATCGTTTGGTTCAGACCGTGCGTGGTGCAGGGTACCGTTTTTCAAGTAAACTATAACCTACTTAAACACCAGCTTAGTTTTATACGTGTATAACTACTCTAAGGTAAAGTGAGTGTATGTATCGAGTTGTTAATAAGCAGGCGTTAATAAAACGTCTGTTTATCTATTTTTACCCTTACTATTAATTGGTGTGCTAGTTGGCGCACCTTTTTTGTCTTTATTTTTAGGCTCTTTTTCACTTCTTGTTTGGCATTATCATCAATTATACCGTTTAAGCGATTGGCTTTTAAATCAGCGCAGTTTTAACCCCCCTGAAGGCGAAGGTGCATGGGAGCAAGTGTTTGAAGGCATTTACCACCTGCAACACCGTAACCGTAAAAAACGAAATGAATTGGCCGATTTAATTAGGCGTTTTCGTGATGGGGCCGAAGCAGTACCCGATGCTGTTATTGTGCTTCAAACCGATTTAAGCATTGTGTGGTGTAATCAGCTGGCGCTTAAGGTATTAGGGCTGCAGTGGCCTACCGATCATGGGCAGCGCTTAGATAACTTGATACGCGAACCTAAATTTGCCAAATATATGCACAAAGGTGATTTTGACGAAGCACTAGAACTTGATAATGGCCATGCTATTGAACAAGTGCTTGAGTTTAGGGTAATGCCCTATGCAACGACGCAGTTAATGGTTGTGGTGCGCGACGTAACCCGTTTAAAGCAGCTTGAACAAATGCGCAAAGACTTTGTTGCCAATGTATCGCATGAGCTGCGAACGCCGCTTACGGTGGTTACAGGTTACCTTGAAATGATGGACAGCGACAACTTACCGCCTCCTGCAATGTGGAATAAAGCACAATCTACCATGCTTGAGCAGTGTAAACGTATGGACAGTTTGGTCAGCCAGTTATTATCACTTTCCCGAATAGAAGGTTCGCGCCGACAAGATAACGATAAAGCAATTAATGTACCTCAGTTACTTGGTTATATTCAAACAGAAGCCCAGTCTATTAATCAAGACAAAGGCCACGAATTACTATTTGATATAGATAATACACTCGACATAAAAGGCTCTGAAGATGAGCTGCGTAGTGCGTTTTCTAATTTAGTTTTTAACGCTATTCATTACACTAAACCCGGCGGAAAAATACAGGTTAGCTGGCTTCGTAAAAATAATACCGCTTGTTTTACTGTTGTTGATAACGGTGATGGCATTGCTGCAGAACATATTAATCGACTGACTGAGCGGTTTTATCGTGTGGATAAAGCACGAAGCAGAACCACAGGTGGGTCTGGTTTAGGCTTGGCAATTACAAAACATGTGTTAACACGCCACGATAGTAAATTAAATATCACCAGTGAAGTTGGAAAGGGTTCTTGTTTTTCTTTTTGTTTTTCAATAGATAAGGTCGTTGAACCCCAAAATAAACAACAAGTTTTGGCAAAGTCATAAAAGTGTCATTTAAGAGTCATATCATTGTCATGTACTCACTTTAGAGTGGGCAGCAGTTAGAAAATGGGACGAACAAATCGGAGAACCCACATGAAATTTAAAAATTTAGTTGCCGCAATGGGTGTGGCTGTTACAACTTTCGTATCTGCTCAAGCAGTGGCTTTAGATCAAGACATTCCTGAGTATCAAAAAATCAGCGGCGTATCAGGCAACTTTTCATCAGTAGGTTCTGACACTTTAGCTAACATGATGACGTTTTGGGCTGAAGAGTACAAACGTATTTACCCAAATGTAAACATTCAAATTCAAGCGGCAGGTTCTTCTACAGCGCCTCCAGCATTAACCGAAGGTACTGCTAACCTAGGTCCAATGAGCCGCGCAATGAAATCAAAAGAAATCGAAGCGTTTGAAAAACGTTACGGTTACAAGCCAACAGCAGTTCGCGTAGCTATTGATGCACTTGCTGTTTATGTACACAAAGATAACCCAATTGAAGGTCTTCGTATTGACCAAGTTGACGCTATTTTCTCATCAACTCGCAAGTGTGGTGCGTCAGAGCAAGTTAACCGTTGGAGCGATGTAGGCCTTGAAGGTAGCTGGGCAGCACGCGACATTCAATTATACGGACGTAACTCTGTATCAGGTACTTACGGTTACTTTAAGAAAAAAGCACTGTGTAAAGGTGACTTCCGTAATAACGTAAATGAACAGCCGGGTTCTGCATCTGTAGTACAATCAATTTCGTCTTCACTGAACGCAATTGGCTACTCAGGTATTGGTTACAAAACGTCAGGTGTACGTACTGTTCCATTATCTAAAAAAGGCACTAACTTTGTAGATGCAACACTTGATAACGTTGCGCAAGGTAAATACCCACTTTCTCGCTTTTTATACGTGTACGTTAACAAGCACCCAAATAAAGCCTTGTCTCCGATGGAAGCTGAATTCTTAAAAATGATTCTTTCAAAAGACGGTCAACAAATTGTAGAAAAAGATGGTTATGTTCCTCTTTCTGCAAAGCTAGTTGAAGTAGAGCTTAAAAAGCTAGGTTTAAAATAATAAACCTAAGCAATAAAAAAAC
>NZ_BADX01000069.1:0-46872 GCF_000241365.1 Pseudoalteromonas sp. BSi20480
TGAGCGGTTTTTTATTGCCTGTAATATAGGGGCTTGAAATAAAAATGTCATACAGAATTGATATTTTGTTGCTCTATTTAAAATAATAATTGAGCCAGTAGTGACCCTTCAACGACAAGCCTTAGAGGCTATTTTAGATAGTGGGGAAGTAACCACGTTATTTCAGCCTATTTTAGATATATCTGGTCAGCTCATTCTTGGTTACGAGGCGCTTAGCCGTGGTCCACAAAATAGCCCATCAGAAATGCCCAATAAGCTCTTTAAAGCTGCGCATCAAGGGGGCCTTATTTCTGAGCTAGAGCTACTATGCCGCTCAAAGGCAATAGAAAACTTTGTTAAGCTAAATTTGCAAGGTAAGCTTTTTTTAAATGTGAGTCCAAAAACGCTACTAGACCCTTGCCACCCAAAAGGCGAAACACGCCACCTAACCGAGCAGTTTGGTTTAGCGACTAATCGTGTTGTTATAGAAGTAACAGAGCAAGACAAAGTAGATAACGACGACTTATTACTTAAAACCATTGCGCATTACCGAGAGCTCGGTTTTACCATTGCAATTGATGATTTAGGTGCCGGGTACTCTGGCTTAAAGCAGTGGTCTGCACTGCGTCCTGACTATGTAAAAATAGATCGTTATTTTATCGATCATTGCGATCAGAGTGAGGTTAAAAAGGAGTTTTTAAAATCAATTATCGTTTTAGCTAAAGCAACAAACACCTTAGTGATTGCAGAAGGCATTGAGCGCTCTGAGGAACTCGCTCTGGTTGAAAGTTTAGGCATTAATAATGTACAAGGTTTTTTATTTGAACGACCGAACTTGCAACCAAGTCGTGATTTTAGCTCTGCTCAAATACAAGCACTTACATTTAAATTATGTGATCAGTTTGACCAGTCAATGGCGATTGGCGCGCTAAGCCAACCACAAAAGGCCATAGCAAGTGATACCCGATGCAAAGACGCTCATTTACTCTTTGAGCAAGACAAAGCCATTATTAGCATACCTGTAATTAATCAACAGGGTCAGCCAGTGGGCCTACTACATAAAGACCAACTTACCGAGGTATTTGCAGCACCCTATGGTCATGCTCTTTATGATAAGCGCCCTGTTATAGAGTTAATGGACAAACAACCCTTGATTGTTGATGTAGACCAAAAGCTCGATACGGTGAGTAAGCAAATAACTGAGCAAGATTTTGATATTAGGCGCCATATTGTTATTACTAGAGGTGGCAATTATTTAGGGCTTGCGCCTCTTAGAGACATTTTAAAACATATAACAGAAGAAAAAATTCGCCACGCACAACATGCAAACCCGCTAACAATGTTGCCAGGCAATGTCGCAATAAACGAAGCTATAGAGCATAGGTTACGTAATAAAAATAAATTTCATCTTGCTTATATTGACCTGAATCACTTTAAACAGTTTAACGATCTTTATGGCTACGCGAGTGGTGATAGTGTCATTAAATTATTGGCTGATGTAACAGTGCAAGCCTGTACAAATAGTGCTAACTTTGTAGGACACATTGGTGGTGACGACTTTATGGTTGTATTTGACCAAAGCGATGCGGTAAGTATTTGTAATCGTATTATTGAACAGTTTGAACATCGTTCTCGTGCTTTTTTTACGCCCGATCATATAGCTAGCAAAGGGTATTGGGCTACAAATCGTGAAGGTGAAAAGCAGTTTGTACCGTTACTCACCTTATCTATCGGATTAGTTGAACCCGATTTACAGCAGTGCAAAAATAGCCATCAGGTTGCAGCATTAGCAACGGATGCAAAGAAAGAAGCCAAACGATTTCGTCATAGCTATTCTTTTTACATGCAAGCGAAGGCGCCCAGCGCCTCCAGTAGTAGCGATTAGCAAATAGTAAAAAGGTAATTTACTAATAGGTGATCATGATGTTGCCATTAAAGTGTATTGTATGTGTAGTGAGCTTGTTTATTGGAAGTGTTGTAGCAAGCGAAGTTAATATTGTAAAAATTCCGAAAGATCAACATGCGCATTTTGCCCGTGATGATTACCTCAATGACATGCTAACCAAGGCATTGATAAGAGCCCAGTATCCTGTCGAAATAGAACGTGTTGCTGTACACCCGCATCAGCAACGTAATTTAATGTCACTTGATGATAGCTCGCTTGATTTATTTTGGAGTATGAGCAGCCCTGAACGAGAGTCACTGGCAACAGCTATTAAAATTCCATTGTTCAAAGGGTATATAGGCAAAAGAGCGTTAGTTACAAATAAACAGAATTTAGATAAATTTAAAGATATAAAAACGCTTGAGCAATTATCAAAACTGAGCTCGGTACAGGGGCATGATTGGCCTGATACGCGCATATTGGTTAATAACGGTTTAAACGTGAGACCATTATCAAACTTAAAAGCCATGTTTGCGCTTACTAGCCAAGGCCGCATAGATTACTTTCCGCGATCATTTATTGAAGTCAATTCTGAGCTTTTAGAGCGAGATCACAAAAATTTACGTATTGTGCCTAATTTATATATTAGCTACCCAACAGCGCTATATTATTTTGTGTCTAAGGATAAGCCTGAGTTGGCTAAAGCGCTTGAGCAGGGAATTAAAATAATGCAGCAAAACGGCGAGTTTGATGCGTTATTTTATGAATACTTTGCAACTGATTTAAATTCCCTTCCTTATACAAAAGGGGAAACTATAGAGATTAAGCTAATAAACCCATATTTTTAAAAACTAAAAAAGGAAGCCTAGGCTCCTTTTTTAGTTGTACCAATTATATTGGTAAAAGCAATTTATTAGCGAAGTAACGATTCAGTTAACACTGGACGAATTTCACGAATAATAGCTTGAGTCAGTTTTGGTGCGCCACAGATGATATTGCCACTGTGGTTGTAGTTATTACCACCAGCAAAATCGACAACCATACCACCCGCTTCTTTAACCATAAGCTCGCCTGCAGCAGAGTGCCAAGGTTTTAAGCCAATTTCAAAAAAGCCATCAACACGGCCAGCAGCAACATACGCCATGTCTAGTGCAGAACAACCTGCGCGACGAATATCTGCAGTGTGAACAAATAACGCTTTAAACGCTTCAGTGTATGCATCTGTGTGTTGTTTATGCTTAAAAGGGAAGCCCGTTGCTAAAACTGTACCAGCAAGAACAGTTGTTTTACTTACGCGTAAACGTTTGCTGTTAAGTTGTGCGCCTTGACCTTTAGATGCAGTAAAAAGCTCACCACGAATCGGATCATAAATAACGGCTTGGTCTAAACGACCTTTAACTTTAAGTGCAATAGAGATTGCGTAATGTGGAATACCTTTGATGAAGTTTGTTGTTCCATCGATAGGATCTACAATCCATTGGTAATCATCATCCTTGCCTTTGTGTTCACCTAGTTCTTCGCCCACAACAGAGTGAGTAGGGTAAGACTGTAAAATAGTGTCACGGATTACGGCTTCGGCTTCTTTATCAATATTAGTTACTAAGTCGTTAGCGCCTTTTTGTTGCACTTCAACTTTTGATAAATCTTCGCCAGCGCGAAGTAAAATTTTGCCTGCGTTGCGCGCAGCGCGAACCGCAATGTTTAACATTGGATGCATGGAGTTACCTTTGGGTTGTAAAAGAACGTTTGTATTTTCAGCCGGCGTATTTTAGCGACTTTTGACATAAAGTAAACAATAAACCCTAAATACTTGTGAGTGTTTTTTGTACAGCCTTGAAAGTGTTGCACATTTAATTAAAACAAAAGTGTATTTTTAATGACCCACTAAAATTTAAAAAAGCGCTTTACCTAAAGTTAGCTTGAGGTTTTATTGTGTGTTTAAATTAACTCACAAGGAAACAGTATGTATTTAGAACACGTAAATTTAGTTGTTAAAAACTTTGATACCATGATTCGCTTTTACCAAGCCATTTTCCCCCACTGGGTAATACGAAGTGAAGGGCGGGGTGAATGGTATGGAAAACCAAGGCGTTGGGTCCACTTTGGTGACGACACGCAATACATAGCAATGAGCGATCATGGTGAGGGTGAAAATAGATCGCTTTCAGGGCATCAAGTTGGGTTTGCTCACTTTGCTTACGTGACGGCTAATTTAGAAAATACGGTGTCTCGCTTAAATAAAGCGGGTTTTTCAGTTCATAAGCAAGGCAATGAAAACCCATTTAGAAAAAATATCTACTTCAGAGACCCTTCGGGCTTTGAAGTTGAGTTTGTAGAGTACTTGTCGGATATACCTGCAGAACGAAATAATGATCTTTAAGCCCACCACTATATGGCTGCCAAAAGCAGCCATATTAAAGCAAATACAGTTGCACTTATTTACTGCTGACTCCAAGCTGTGACTTTAAATCGTTTGCAAAGCTCATGAACTTTTCTTTTATGGTACGTTTTATCTTTACTTCAACCGACCCTAGTATCGCTTTGCCTTCAATATGAATGGTAGGACCTTGACGCTTATTTAACGTTACTGATTTGTTTTCTAGCGTGCTTAAAATACAAAACATTTTGGACACAACATTAACATGCTCGGGTACGTAAATTTCGTCGCTACCAAAAATACAATGAACATGAATTGTCACGTTTTGATGCGTAAAGATAGCGTCGGTGAAATCAAGCACCACAGAGCCCATATAATTATTTAGGTAAATATTTTTAGGAACCACCCATTGTCCGCTTCGCTCGTTTGAACCCAAAATACTGCGCAGTGTGATGTCGTCATCGCTATTTTGTTGAGCACTGTAATTAGGCGTAAACTGCGATTGCTTTTCAGCTTTGTATTGCTTGTCGGTATTAAGTGTTAAGTCTTCTACTAACGTAAGCAGCACAGAATTGTCTTTTGCATCCATTGCTTTGTCTAATCGTCTTTCAAATGCCTCAACCGATATAACGCCATGGCTATAGTTATAAATTAACTGATCAATCACTTGTTCGCGTACTTGCTCTATTGGGCGGTCTTCAACTTTTACAGACATGGGGCATTCCTTAATTGTATTTGCAATTAGTTAACTAGTTAGCAAACCGTATACCAAAATTAATTTTGTTTATTATCAATAGTTTAATTTTTAAAGGTCTTTTGTTTAGTTGTTATATTAACGATACATTAACCAAAATAGCAATAATCTAGTAATTTTCACACTTTGAGAAAGTTTTACTCACTTGCCTGTAAATAGGGGAAATGCGTTAAACCTATAAGAGTCTATGTTTTTCGTTAAGCTTATGATTTTGAATGGTAAATAAAGTTGGCTTGATGTTCGCATTAGTTGAAGTGTCTTTAATCAAAAGGAGAAAGATTATGAAAACATTTAACAAATCTATTATCGCCGCGTTAGTTCTTGGTACAACAGCAATGGGTGCACAAGCAAACAGCTGGGAAAACGAAAGTAAAGATGCTTGGATTGATGGCAAGGCAGAAACTGTGCTTCTTATGAACACAGACCTAAACAACTTTGACATAAACACTGATGTAACAAATGGCAAGGTAGTACTTACAGGTAAAGTTGATAGCGACGTAGAGAAAGAGCTAGCAGAAGAGCTTGTACTTAGTCTAGATGGCGTCATGGACGTTGAAAACAGCCTAACCGTTGTTAAAAACATGAGCGCTAAACATACAGATTCTAAAATGATGGATGATGATAACGACCTAACGGACGCTAAAATCACCACCGTTATTACAACACGTTTCCTATTTGATTCTGAAGTAGGTGGAACCGATATTGATGTAGATACCGATAATGGTGTTGTTACATTAAACGGCTCAGTAGAATCATCAGCGGAAAAGCAATTAGCAATCGAAATTGCTAAAAATGCTGAAGACGTACGTGATGTGGTAGATAACTTATCTATCGTAGCTGAATAACGTTATACTCAAAGCCCAGCATTGCTGGGCTTTTTGTTTTTAACTGTTTGAAGGAGCTAAATAATGGATATCATTCGCATAATACTGTCTGTTTTGCTACCGCCACTGGGTGTTTTTTTACAAGTGGGCTTAGGTATGCATTTTTGGATTAATATTTTATTAACGCTATTGGGTTACTTCCCAGGGTTAATACATGCAATTTATATTATTGCTAAAAAATAATGCGTAGCTGAGCTATGTTTACGCCAGTTGTAAGTAAATATCGCTCAGCGCATTCTATTAATAAATATTATTTTTAATCATTTTTACTTTATTTTCCTAAAACTCCCCAAATTTACCCATTCACACTCTTTAAAAGATTACAATTTAAGCAGTTAGCTTATTGATTGTTAAAATAAAGGTTTTTGGTAGTGACAAGCCCTAAAAAAGTTTTTATACTGCAACCCGCTTTAGTCGCTCTGTGGCTGAACGCTTCAAAAATTAACTGCCTTGCAGTTATACAAAGTTGGCCCCTTAGCTCAGTTGGTTAGAGCACACGACTCATAATCGTTAGGTCCCCAGTTCGAGTCTGGGAGGGGCCACCACTTTTCAAAGCTTTCCAAGTAGATCTTATTAAATTTTTACACACTTAAAATCCAAAGCCCTACATTATTATTCTTTATTGGTTGATATCTTGATTTTTAATTAATCTATAAAATTTCTAATTGCAATCAAATATATAGCTGTGTATTTTATTGGGTACAACAATATGTTGTTAAAATGTATCTAAAAGGAAGTACCATGAAAATGAATAAAGTCGCACTCTTATTATTAAGCTCAGTTTTTGTCACCCCTGCTGCATTTGCAGAAACACCTAACTTTAATTATGTGTCTGGCGGTTATTTAAATGCAGATTTTGATGGCGATGATTTAAACGGTTGGACGCTTGATGGTAGTAAATTACTAGGCGATAACTTTTTTGTGTCTGGTCAATATAAGACTGTAGGCGACTCAGAAGATGGTTTGGATGTAGATCTAAATTGGTTGAGCGCAGGCGTGGGCTACCGTACTGCAATTAGTGAAAGCACTGACTTTTATGGTTTAGTAACGTACGAAAACATTGAAACTGAAGTATCGTTCAGCGGTACTGATTTGTCGGATGATGAAAATGGCTATGGATTATCTGTTGGTGTTAGATCAATGCTAACTGATAGCATCGAAATTGATGGCCGCTTAAGTTACATTGATATTGCAGATGACAGTGAAACAGCTATCACTTTAGGTGCTCGTTACTATGTGAATACAAATTTCTCTGTAGGTACTAGCTACACCACAATAGATGATTTAGATTATATTAGCTTAACTGCACGTTACAGCTTTTAATCACAAGCAGTTAAATGAGCGCACTTATTAGTGCGCTTTTTAGTTTTTACGTAGCTATAACACGCTAATTTACGTGGTATAAGCCATTGCTGCGAATGTAAATAGTTGCTGTTATATCGCTTGTGTTCTCAAGCGAGTGAATGAATTTACCCCCAGATTCTACAAAGCTACCTGCACTTAAGTTTTGTGAGTTACTTTTTGAGCTGTATTGCACGTTGCCTGCAATTATCACTGCACGAAACTCATCCGCATCTGTGCTAATTTCCCCCTTAAACCCGGCTGGTAGTTTTATCATTGAGCCGTACATTGTCTCGGTGTCTCCCCAAAGGTAGGTTGTTTGTACACCTTTAGCATTAATATTGCTTACGTCGTTTTTGTCTAGCCAAACAAGGTTGTCTTTATGTACGTTTAATGGGCGTTCACCATTATCAAACTGTTTGTTTGTTGGTTTTACTAAATAAGGGCCTGAGTCTATTTCTAGGTAAATTAGATTTGTAGTGCCATTGGCTGCAGTAGTATGGTTTTCACCGGCAGGTTGTGTCCAAAATGATCCCGCAGGCATCCACATTTTTTCAGCTGTGGGGTCGTCATTGTGCATTTGGCCTTCAATTACAATACCTCGGTAAGTAATGTTATGAATATGCGGCGGGGACTCGAACCCTTTTTTAAAGCGTACTAGCATACCTGTTGCGGTATCTGCGGTACGATCGCCCCATAAATACGCTGCACCGGGACTTTGCTCGCCTCTTAATGGGTTTAAATAGCCCCATTTGACTTTGTTTGCAGGTATTACTTTTGATTCGTGCTCGTCTGCAAAAGTAGGTGCAGACATAAGCGAAGTTGTGAGCATTAAAGCTGATAGGGCAATTCTACATTTCATAAATATTTTCCTTTGCGTTGGGATAGAGACACAATAGCGAGTATTTTTCATTCCATAAACAGGCTAATGTTTAATACAGTTTCGTTAAAACGTGGATAATTGGCAGCATCAACGAATAGTTTTATAAAGGGGCGGATATGAAAATTGCAGATTTAGGCGTATTACTAAAAGTTGCGCAGCTTCAATCAATAACAGCGGCTGCGCATCAGTTAGATATGAGCTCGTCGGCAGCGAGTGTCTCTATTAAACGAATAGAGCAAGCTCTTGGTACACAGCTATTTGTTCGCACTACTAGAAAGATAAGACTGACCGCTGAAGGTGAGCGTTACTTACCCTTATGCGAACAGGCGCTTGGGCTACTAATGCAAGGGCAAGCGGTTATTAATGAAAAGCAGGAGTGTATTACAGGCGAAGTGCGAATGGCGGTGTCGTCTGAAATGGGACGTAATTTAATGCGTGTATTACTTAATGAGCTTATGGATATTCATAGTTCTATAACTTTGAGATTGCATGCAAGTGATAGCCGTGCTGATTTTTATCGTGATGGAATTGATGTTGCATTAAGAGCGATGAAAAAAGGTGTAGCTGAGGAGCTTAATTTATATGGATTTAAAATTTGTAATATTCCACACGTGGTGTGCGCTTCACCTAGTTACTTAAAACTGAATGGCGAGCCGTTAGTGCCGAACGATTTGAGCGAGCACAACGCATTACTCTACAAACTTTACGAAGTAGTGCACGCTGATTGGGAGTTTTATGATAATACACAGCAATACAAAGTTAAAATGAACAGCGATAGAGCTGTAAACGATGGTGATATTGTTAGACGCTGGTGTGTTGATGGTGCTGGGATTGCAAAAAAGTCAGCCATTGATGTAGCAGATGATTTGCTTAGCGGTAAGCTCAAACGAATAATACCCGATTATAAAATACCCTTAACAGAAATGTGGTTAGTGCTTCCGAGCCGGCAGTTTATTTCGCCTGCAATAAGGCTGATACGTGATGAGTTAAAAAGTAAAATAATGGCTCTTAGGGCATCGCTATTGGCAAAGTATATTTTGACTGAAGACGAGTGGCCTTGTGACGATGAGTACAAGGCCTGAATTGTGTTAATTTTTACGATATATCTCGTGGTCCATGTCGTAAATATTAACGCTTAAACTGTCAGACTCCCTGCAATAGGTTTTTAAACACGCAAGTAGGTGCTCACTCAGAGTTTGCTTTTGCTCTACTGTTCGCCCTGCCATAATGTGTGCTTGCACATGTATAAACCCTTCTTTACCCACACCCAATTGATACTGCTGATATGCAACTGCGCGAGTTTTTATAGTTTCTAAATCAAATAAACCGCTTTCGAATGTGCATTTATGGATTTTTTCTACCAGTACTTGAGGTAATACAGGGAGGTCTTCTGAGTGCTCAATAATAATGTGCGGCATGCGGGTGGTTCCTGTTGGTTACGGCATTAAGCGTGTCGTTAATTGTAACAAATACACGACGGCTCGCTAAACCCCATACGGCTAAAATGTTTGTTTTAAACTAATTTAGTTGTGCTGATTTTTGATGTTAGTATAAAAACACACAGGTGAACCCAAGCTTATTAAAATAAGCGTGTAAAAAAACCTAGCTTATATTAAGGATGAGTATGAAATTTCAGCAAAAAATAAAACATTTAGCCGTGCTAATGGGCGCAGTAATTACGTTAAGTGCCTGCTCTGATGATGTGGCGTCGGTGAGTTTAGGTTTGTTTACTACAAAAGATGTGGTGGTGAACTCACAACAAGATCCGATCATTAAAGGAGTGACGTGTCATATTAGTCATGTTGAGGCCGATTTAGACTTTTCTGACCCGTCAGACATGTCGATTGCGTGTCGTCAAACAGGGCCAATCACCGCGGAGCAATTACAAGAAATTGATCGTAGTAAGTCTGGTGAGGTGGTGTTTAAGTCATCAAAGAGCATTTTATTTAAATCGTTAAAGGTGCGCCGAATATACGACGCTAAAAC
This sequence comes from Pseudoalteromonas sp. BSi20480, assembly GCF_000241365.1. Taxonomy (NCBI): domain Bacteria; kingdom Pseudomonadati; phylum Pseudomonadota; class Gammaproteobacteria; order Alteromonadales; family Pseudoalteromonadaceae; genus Pseudoalteromonas; species Pseudoalteromonas sp. BSi20480. The sequence goes on from NZ_BADX01000069.1 coordinate 10,090, forward strand.
TCGCACATTATTATATTTGTCGTATTCAACAAAAGAGTCGAGCGGCAGTCATCATCATGCATTATCTACTGTGCCTTTATATAACACGAAGGCATGGCAGTGGGCACAAGAGCAAGAATAATTAAATTAAGAGTACACTATGTTAGCGTTATTTAAATCAGCGCCTTTGTTAGAGCAACAAGAGCAGCAATGGCTTATTGATACTTTTATTTGGGCTGTAGAAAATTTTGATGCTGAGTTTTTTACTAAACATACGCAAATAATATTGCCTACAGGGCAATATTTTCCTGATTCGGTATCAAGTATTGAGCAAATGGCCACAAGCGTATTTAAGCGAGTAACTACGTATGCGGGAATGAATGCATGGCCAATTCAATTAGTTGCTCCTCAGCAATTACAGCCACAAGTGTTTCCTCGTTTTGAGTTTAGTAGTGTAATACGTGGTGAGCGCTGTGAGTTAATTGTGCCGCCGAGCCATGCTATTAATATTTCGTTTAATCCAAATCAAATAAATCAGCCCCAAGATTTAGTTGCCAGTTTTGCCGGAACACTGGCTACTATTATGATTCATCATGTTGGTGTATTACCTCCAGGGGGGAAGGACTTTTTACCCCAAGCTGCTGATGCGCTTGCCTGTTTTTTAGGTTTTGGTGTCATGATGTGCAATACGGTGTATCAGTTTAAAGGCGGGTGCGGCTCATGTTACAACCCGTACGCTAACCGTGAAGCACAATTGAGCGAAACACATACGGTATTTATGCATGCTTTGGTTTGCTACTTCAAAAAAGACAACGTATCTAAAAAACATTTAAAGCCCCATTTAAGAAGCCAATTCAAAAAAGCGCAAAAAGAAATTAAAGCGCTGGTGAGTGAATCGGCAAACCCGTTATTACTGGCGTATGCACCTAACTAGCAAGGATAAGTGTGGACTATTTAGATGAATTTTTATTAATTGTTATTGCTCACTTCTTTGCAGTAGCAAGCCCAGGTCCTGACTTTGCTGTTGTGCTAAAGCAAAGTGTGCAACAAGGTAGGCGAAACGCATTGTGGACAAGTGCAGGCGTTGGCGGCGCTATTTTGTTGCACATAGCTTATTGTGTAATGGGTGTGGCGCTTATTTTGTCTCAATCGCCTAGTTTGTTTATGGCACTTAAATATGTAGCAGGCGCTTATTTGGCTTATCTTGGAATACAAGCACTAAGAGCGGCTAAGCCGGGCGCATCATCAACCAATGATATTGATAACCAAACAGCCCCAGAGGAGTCTATTTGGGTTGCTTTTAGACGCGGTTTTTTCACTAACGCACTGAACCCAAAAGCCACGCTCTTTTTTATGTCGTTATTTACCTTGGTAATAAGTCAAACAACGCCAGTGAGTGTGCAAATTGGTTATGGTATTTATATGGCGCTTGCAACATGGGCGTGGTTTTCTGCGCTTTCGTTGGTACTTTCTAAAGCCTGCGTGCGTGATTTTTTTCAGCAACGCGGCTACTGGTTTGACCGAGGTATTGGCGTTATTTTAATTGCGTTGGCTGTACGTGTTGTTATTTAACTTGTTCAATTTATGTAATACAAGCAGGAGTAAACATGCCTTTATATAATTTTTCGTTTGGATCTAACATGTCGTCTAATCGTTTGTTGGCACGTTTGCCAAATGCAAAGCGTGTGGGCACAGCAATCCTTAAAGGGTATGAGCTAACCTTTGATATGCTTTTTTCTGATGGTTCGGGTAAATGCAGTATTCAAAAAACTGATAAAGCAGATGCCTTAGTATACGGTGTGGTCTATGAGGTTAACACTGACGAAAAACTCACTTTAGATGCGATAGAAGGCCCAGGTTACGACTGTGTAGATATAACGGTTGAGCTGTTAAATGGGCAAACAATTGATACCCATTGTTATATTGCAAATACACACGACGAGGACGTTTTACCCTACGATTGGTACGTTAAACATGTTCATCGCGGAGCACTTGAAGCGGGCGTACCAAAGGCTTACAGTGATGCAATACTTAATCGCCCACAAAAGAGCGATCCTAATAAAGAACGTGCAGCAATTGAATTTGCAGTGCATCAATAATAAAAGGACTAACATGAAACTGACTAATTTAGCGGCTTTTACACTACTGGCCAGTGCTACTTTTAATACTTGGGCACAGGTTGATACCAACAAAATAGAAGAGGTCATTAAAACCTCTATGGCGCGCTTTGATGTGCCAGGTATGGCCGTTGCTATTGTTGAAAATGACGAGGTTGTACTCGCTAAAGGGTTTGGCATCGCAAACCTAAATACAAAGGCTGAAGTAAATAAAGATACGTTATTTGGTATTGCATCAAATACAAAAGCATTTACCAGCGCCGCGTTAGCTAAATTAGTCGATGAGGGGAAATTACGCTGGGATGACCGCGTAATCGACCATTTACCTGAATTTAGATTATACGACTCATATGTAACCCGGGAAATGCGAGTGCGCGATTTACTAAGCCACCGTAGTGGTTTAGGCCTTGGGCAAGGCGACTTAATGATTTGGCCAAGCACAGATAAATCAGTCGCTGATATTCTATCGGGGTTAAAATACTTAAAACCAGCCAGCAGTTTTCGTAGTAAATACGCTTATAACAACCTGATGTTTGTAACAGCAGGTGAAGTTGTAGCGCGTGTATCTGGCATAAGCTGGAACGATTACGTTGAAAAACATATTTTACAGCCGCTAAAAATGACCAATTCACGCGCAGGTTTTTCGCGTATCCCAAAAAGTAATAAAAACTGGGCAATAGGGCATATTCCAATGGAGGGAAGCTTACACCCATTTTTTGTTAATTACCTTGAAGACTTTAGAGGCGCAGGTGCTATTGCATCGAGTGTAAACGATATGAGCCAATGGCTACGCACTCAATTGACTGGCGGCAAAATGCCTAATGGCGATCAATTGTTTAGTGAAAAACAACAAGCGCAAATGTGGCATCCGCACATTACCTCTATGGCATCTAAAAGTGCCTTTGAGGCATACCATCAACAATTTAGAGGTTATGGTTTAGGTTGGAGTATAGAGGACTACCACGGCTTTAAAAAGCTAGGTCACGGTGGCGGTATTTTAGGGATGGTGTCGCAGGTTACTTTACTACCAGAAAAAAAACTCGGTATTGTTATTTTGTCTAATCAGCAAGCATTTAGTGCTTTAAGTGCTGTTACTCACGAAGTACTTGAGGATGTGCTCAACCTAGAGGATAAAGATTGGGTTGAAGATTTAGCCAAAAAGCATTTTGAAGGTAAGCAAAAAGCATACGCAAATGCGACACCACCAACCCCTGCGGATTATCAGCCACAGCTACCTAGTATAAATTATACTGGTACATTACACGATGATTGGTATGGCGACGTTATTATTGAAGAGCTTGATGGTAAATTGCGAATTGATTTTACGCACACAAAGCGCTTAAAAGGCACACTTGAGCACTATACAGGCAACACGTTTATTGTTAAGTGGGACGAAAAGCTGCTCGAAGCCGATGCGTTTATTAGTTTTGAAATGAGTACAGCTAACCGTGTTAATAGCGCCAACATGCGTGCAGTTTCAACAGCCGTGACCGACTTTAGCTTTGACTTTAGAAATTTAAATTTAAAAACTAAATGATTAACGCTCAAGTTATATAGTTATACACCAAAGTCGCAAAGCCACCATCGGGTGGCTTTGTTATATTAAGTTTTCACTTATTTGGTTTTTGGAGTTTTTATGCGTACTGCAGTTATCTCACATCCACATTGCCGTAAACATAAAATGATAGACGACCACCCTGAGTGCCCAGAACGTTTAGATGCGATAACTGATCGCTTACTTGCCAGTGGCGTAGACGTGGGGTTAAAGCATTTACAAGCGCCTAAAGCTCATCGAGAACATTATTTACTAGCGCATGATGAGGCGCTTGTTAATTTGGTTGAGCGATTAATTCCTCAAGAGGGCTTAAATAATCTCGATGGCGATACATGGCTTTGCCCTGACTCATTTAAAGCAATTGAGCGCGCGGTGGGGGCCGGGGTTTTAGCGGTAGATGAAATACTTGATAATAAACTCGACGCGGCATTTTGTTCTGTGCGTCCGCCAGGACATCATGCCAATAAGCACTCGTCATCAGGGTTTTGTGTATTTAATAACTTAGCGATTGCTGTTAAGTATGCACAAAGCAAAGGCATCAAACGTATTGCAATTGCCGATTTTGATGTACACCACGGTAACGGAACCCAAGATATTTTTATTGATGATGACAGGGTACTGCTTTGCTCGTTATTTCAATACCCGTTTTACCCAAATACAGCGGTTAAAAATAATAACCATATTGTTAATTCGCCTTTACCTATTGCAAGCAATGGGGACGATTTAAAAGAGGTATTCAACACCCAATGGTTACCGAAATTAAAGGATTTTAAGCCTGAACTGTTATTTATAAGTGCAGGTTTTGACGCACATGTAGAAGATGACATGGCAAGCCTGAATTTTGTAGAAGACGATTACATTTGGCTCACTGAGCAGCTATGCAAAGTAACAAAAGAAGGTGGCTGTAAGGGAGTTATATCGTATTTGGAAGGGGGCTATGCGCTATCAGCATTGGGTAGAAGTGCAGTAGCGCATATTAAAGTGCTTAGCGAGCAATAGTTATTAAAAGTATGTTTAAAGCCCGAGTAAATCAAATGCCTGTGAAGTACTTAGCGTTTTAATTTTACCTAGGCAACAATGCCCTTCATTTAATAGGTAAGCAGTAACAAGGTGTGCTAGCTGCTCTTCGGTTAAGGCTGAGTAAAGTTGACCTTGCAGGTTAAGGTATTGACCTTGTTTATTAAGCACTCTTACATTAGTTAGTTCACTTGATGCAACACCGTGTAAGCACTCATTTTGCTCTAGCTGGTTTCGCACTATTTCAAGCTCATTATAAATAACCATTAACTGTGGAAAGCTGTTTAACATGGTTAGCCTACAGTTACTTCGTATGAAGTAAATTTACGTATATTAATAACGCCGTTATCAAATATTAAATATTGGCCTTTAATACCTTGTAAAATACCGCTTACAACGGGATTTTTATCAAAGTTAAATGAGCTGATTTTGGTTGGGTATTCGGTGACTGGAAAGTTTAAATCAACCACGTCTTCATCAAGTTGTTCTATGGCTGTTGCGCCAAATAGCTCACTAAGCTCGTTTAGTTTATCGCTAATTTGTGGAATAAGCTCAGCGGCGGCAGCTTTTAAGTCTATAGCTTCGTTTTGACCTTTTAACATATTGCGCCAATTAGTTTTATCGGCAATAAACTCTGCTAATGCAACCTCTACCAAGCCCGACTGCAAGCGTGTTTGTACTTTAAAAATAGGTAAAGCTTGAGTGGCGCCTTGGTCAACCCAACGTGTAGGTATTTGTGTATGGCGCGTAATACCTACTTTTAATCCCGAGGTGTTAGCTAAGTAAACGTAATGTGGGATCATACAATTAGCTTCGCCCCACTGTGGCTCTCGACATGTACCTTGATCGTAGTGGCAGGTTTCTGGTTTCATAATACACATGTCGCAGCTAGCGAGCTTACGCATACAAACAAAACAATGGCCTTGAGAATAACTTTTTTGGTTTTTTACCGCAGTTAGAACACAAAATAGTGCCGCTAAATGTAAGCGTTAGTTCTTTACCTATAAAAGCATTTAAGTTAACTAGCTCATCGCCAACGGGAAGTTGATATTGAACGGGTTCTGTTAAGCTCGATTTTAATTTACGCAGTGTGCCTTGCATCTTCACATAGCCCCTAAAGATGTTTAAAAAGGAGAGTCTAACATTTTTAAACTGTATTGGCTTTTTAAGAAATTAACATACTCAGGATAAGGCAACGCTTTAGCATATAAATAACCTTGTGCGCGGTCTGCATTCATTTGTTTTAATAGCTGGTGGATTTCTTGAGTTTCAACACCTTCTACAGTAATTGACAAGTTAAGCTGGTGCGCCATATCTATTGATGTTTGAACTATGACTTGGTGAGCGGGGTTATTAACGAGGTCAAAAATAAATGATTTATCTATTTTAAGCTCGCTAAAGTGGTAGTTAACAAGGTAGCTCAATGATGCGTAACCTGTGCCAAAGTCATCGAGTACAACTTTTATTCCTAATGCTGATAATTCATCAACTAATTTAATGAGCACGTCTTGGCTTTCTACAAAGGCAGATTCAGTTAATTCAAACTTAAGTAAGTGAGCGGGTGCTTGATGTTTAATTAATATATTTTCTATTTTTTCAGCTAAGTTATTAATGGCTAAGTTTTTAGCGCTTAAGTTAACGCTAATTGTGTGCTCTTTATGGCCGCTGTTAATTAGCTCTACAAGATCTTTACAAGCTTGTTCAATAACCCACAAGGTCAGCTCATTAATTATTCCGGTATGCTCAGCCAATATTACAAGCTCTTCAATCGAAATGTTTTTATAGGTGGGATCAGGCCAGCGTAGTAGCGCTTCAGCGCCTATTACTTGATTATTGACTAAACTTATTTGCGGTTGATAATACAGCGCAAGCTGGTTTGTTTTAATTGCTTTTTGCAAATGAGCCGCCAAACCAACATCCATTATTAAACTGTTATTAATTGCAGACGACGCAACGCGATCTGCACGTCCTTTTGCATCTTTTAAGGCTAAGTAACCGCGCTTTAACCAATATTCAAAATCATTACTTTGGTTTGCACTACTAATGCCAATTGTGTAGTTGAGTTGCAGACTCAAACCTTTAATTTCATATTGCTTGGGGAGGTTACTAATGACTTTTGTGAGTAGTGTTTTGAGTGTGTCTTGGTTTTGGTTTTTGGTTGAGATACAAGCAAATACACCACTGTTTAAATCAGCCAGACGAGGACTGTTATTTAAATCGGTTTCAAGGTTTGCAAACTCTCTTTCGTGCATTAATTCATTCTCTAGTCGCTCAGCAATGTGCTTTATGAGGGTGTAACCTTGAGTCGATGTAATGATGGTATTAAGCGAATTAAAATGACATATTTTTATTAGGCACAAGGTGGTAGAACGGTTTTGGCTTTGCAGGGACATAAATGCTTGTTTGAGCTTAGAGCTATTAAGCAACTTAGTTTGTTGAGTGTGAGTTGCATGGTAAAGCGCGCGCTCTCGTTGATAGCGTACACGATCAGCCAACGCCATGGCCATTAAAACAATTTCACATAAAATCGCCACCAAAAAGGCGTGACGCGAAGTGAAGCTGTAATCAATCACGCCGGTGAGCTCCAGTGGTTGTATTACAGCACCTAAAATAAGGGGAACCCACGAAAAAACGTAAAATTTGGCCCATCTAAAACCACTAAGCAGTTTTTATAAATTAATATAGTGCATGCAACATATAGCAGCGCTAATACGCAGAAAAAAAGTGGCGCAGCGATGTTTTCAGGAATAAAAAAGCTAGCTATACCCATAACAAACATAAGAGAAAGCAGCGCTTTGCTCATTGTGTATCGCCAGCACTTATCTTTATGGTAGCGCAAAAACATAGTACAAAAGGCGAGAGTAAAAAACGAAACAGCGTAATTACTCACAATGACTTTGTGATGAAAAAATAGTTGCCATTCTAAAGGCCAAAGGTAAAACCCAAACCCAAGCACTATACCCATTAGTATCAGTGCGCTAATTATGTAACCAATATAAACAAGGTAAACCCGGTCTTTTATACCAAAATAGAGTACTAGGTTGTAAAGTGCAGCCATGAGTAATACGCCAGCAAATATTCCCCAAATACCAGTTTGAGAACGCATTAAATCTACAAATTCTTTATCGCGGTATAAATTGATAGGTGTTTTGCTAATGCCCACGGTGTCTATTTTAATAACGAGGCGCTGGGTTGATTTTTGCTCCATCAAAAAGTTGATGTGTGGCACGCTGTACTGAAACAAAGTCAGTTTTTTTTCTCTATCACCCAACTTATAAGTTTTTAATATATGGTTGTTTTTATCTAAACGATAAACTGTGAGGTGATCGGCCATTGGGTTATCAAAGTGAGCAACTACTTTTTGACTTTCTTGGCTTTTGTTTTCTAAATCAAGAAACAACCAATAATTTTGCTGAGTAAAACTCCAAGGAATTTCTGAAAAAGGAGCATGGGTAAGTAAATTAGGTTGCTTGATAATTGCATCGAATGTTTGGTTTTTGGTTTCATCAATGTAGTAGGCGTGATTGAGGTACATTGGTGATGTTTTATCAATTGTGTAACGAGTAGGCACTACTAGGTTTGAAGCCAATGTATTGATAATAAAAAATATAAATATCAAAATGGCAACAGCAAGTGAATGATAACGTAAAGTTCTAAGTTCCAATGTATGCTTACTTTTTAAAAACTTTTAATTAGTGTAGCACTAAAAAAGCGCAGGCGAACTGCGCTTTTTTAGTTAAATTAATTGGTCATACCAATCAATTTTTATTAGCTTACTGCTCGCGAGCAATAGCACGATAAGCAATATCAGTTCGATACTCCATACCATCCCAGCTAATTTGTTTAACCAGCTCGTAGGCTCGTTGTTGTGCTTCTGTTACGCTATTACCCAATGCCGTTGCGCACAAAACACGGCCGCCGGCAGTAACAACATCATCGCCGCTTTGTTTAGTACCCGCATGAAATACTTTTTCATCAGCAGGGTAGTTAACCTTAAGGCCTGAAATAGCATCGCCTTTAGGGTAGTCACCCGGGTAGCCTTTAGCTGCAAGTACAACGCCTACCGCTGCGCGTGGGTCAAACTCGATGGCGGTTTTATCTAGTTCTTCACGGTTAGCCGCTTCAATCAGTTCAACTAAATCTGATTGTAAACGTAGCATCATAGGTTGTGTTTCAGGGTCGCCAAAACGACAGTTATACTCGATAACTTTAGGTGTACCTGAGCTATCTATCATTAAACCTGCATACAAGAAGCCAGTGTACGGGTGGCCTTCGCTTGCCATGCCTTCTACTGTCGGGGTGATCACTTCATCCATAATGCGTTGGTGGATTTCGTTTGTCACCACTGGCGCAGGAGAGTATGCACCCATACCGCCAGTATTTGGGCCGGCATCGCCATTATAAGCACGTTTATGATCTTGGCTTGTTGCAAACGGAAGGACGTTTTTACCATCTACCATCACAATGAAAGAGGCTTCTTCGCCTTCTAAAAACTCTTCAATAACAACACGGCTACCAGCATCACCAAAGGCATTACCGGCAAGCATATCGCGAATAGCGTCTTCAGCTTCCTGATGTGTCATTGCAACAATAACGCCTTTACCTGCGGCTAAACCATCGGCTTTAATTACAATTGGCGCACCTTTTTCTTTTAAATAAGCAAGGGCCGGGTCAATTTGCTCAAATGTTTGGTAATCGGCGGTTGGTATATCATGACGTGCTAAAAAGTCTTTCGTAAACGACTTAGAGCCTTCAAGCTGGGCAGCACCCGCTGTTGGGCCAAATATAGCCATATCATGTTCACGAAATTTATCCACAACACCTAATACGAGCGGTACTTCAGGGCCTACAATGGTGAGCTCTACATTGTTTTGCTGAGCAAATTTTAATAAGCCATCTAAATCTTCAACGTTAATTGCAACGTTTTCGAGTTTAGGCTCAAGTGCAGTACCTGCGTTACCTGGAGCAACAAACACGGTATTTACTTTACTGTTTTGAGCGGCCTTAAACGCAAGTGCGTGTTCGCGGCCGCCGCTGCCAATGACTAATACATTCATGGCGTACTATTCCTATTTAAAGCGGTTTTTTAAATTTAAGCGTCATACGGTCGCTTTCACCAATAGCTTTATATTTTTCAGCGTCTTGTTCGCCAAGTCTTAAGCTAGGTGGTAGCGTCCACACCCCTTTAGGGTGATCGGCTGTATCTTTTGGATTAGCATTAATTTCACTAGTTGCTGCTAGCTCAAATCCTGCTTGCTTTGCAAGGTCAACCACGTAACTCTGTTTCATATAACCTGATGTTTTTTGATCCTCATCAGCACGGTTTTCAGCTAAACGATGCTCAACCACACCCAATGTACCACCTGGTTTTAGTGCTTTATAAAACGCTTTAAATGCGCTCAATGCACCGTCTGTATCTTTACCCATATACCAGTTATGCACATTGCGGAAGGTAAGTACCATATCGGCAGATTCTGCAGGCGCAATATCTAGGTGGGTTAAAGGGGCAAACTCTGTAATTTTAACATTACTAAAGCGTTCGTCTTCAGCTACTTTTTGTTTAAACGCAGCTAATGAGCGTTGATAGTAACCAACCGATGAGTCGCTAGGGAAATGAGCAGCGTAGTATAAGCCTTGCTCTTTCAATGCTGGCGCTAAAATTTCACTGTACCAACCACCACCTGGCGCAATTTCTACAACGGTCATTGACGGTTTAAAGCCAAAAAATGCCAATGTTTGCTCAGGGTGGCGATATTCATCACGAGCACTATTTTTAGCGCTTCGCTCGCTTGCTTTTATTGCGTGGCTTAGGCTTGATTCATGGTTATGGCTCAATGCCATTGTTGAAGTAAGTGCTAGGCTAGCAACAAGTAGAGACTTTAGTGCAAATTTCATCGTTTGTTCCTTCACATTAAAATTAGGAGTTAGAATAATCAGAATACGTGAATTGCTTGCAAACAAAAAGGGTTAAACGTTGAGCTTAACCCTTTTTGTGATTAGTGGCGGAAGTGACGCATGCCAGTAAACACCATAGCCATGCCCGCTTCATCCGCGGCCGCGATAACTTCTTCATCGCGCATTGAACCACCCGGTTGAATAACCGCTGTTATACCAGCGGCTGCAGCAGCATCTATGCCATCGCGGAATGGGAAAAACGCATCCGATGCCATAACAGAACCCGGTACTTCTAGGTTTTCATCAGCAGCTTTAATACCCGCTATTTTAGCAGAGTAAACGCGGCTCATTTGGCCTGCGCCTACACCAATAGTCATACCGTCGCGGGCATACACAATCGCGTTTGATTTAACAAACTTAGCGACTTTCCAGCAAAACAGTAAATCTTTAAGTTCTTGCTCAGAAGGCTGACGCTTAGAGACGACTTTTAAGTCGCCTTGAGTAACCATACCTAGGTCGCGATCTTGTACTAAAACGCCGCCGTTTACACGTTTAATATCGTGGCCCGTTGCTTTGCCACTCCATTGTCCGCACGCTAATAAACGTACGTTCTTTTTAGCTTCAACAATTTTTGCAGCTTCACTTGAAATGCTCGGGGCAATAATCACTTCAACAAATTGACGGTCAACAATGGCTTGTGCTGTTGCTGCATCAAGCTCGCGGTTAAAGGCAATAATGCCGCCAAACGCTGATGTTGGGTCTGTTTTAAATGCACGCTCGTAAGCACTAAGAATATCTTCACCAATTGAAACACCACACGGGTTTGCGTGTTTAACAATAACACACGCAGGTACATCAAATTCTTTAACGCACTCAAGGGCTGCATCGGTATCTGCAATGTTATTAAACGACAATGCTTTACCTTGTAACTGAGTAGCAGTTGCAACTGATGCTTCACTTACATCGTTTTCAACGTAAAAAGCAGCATCTTGATGTGAGTTTTCACCGTAACGCATATCTTGCTTTTTAGTGAATTGCATGTTGATAGTACGTGGGAACTTAGTGTCTTCGACGGCTTCTTCAGTGTAATCAGGAACCATTTTGCCAAAGTAATTAGCAATCATGCCATCGTATTGAGCTGTGTGCTCATAGGCGGCAATAGCTAAATCAAAACGTGTTTTATACGTAGTTGAACCATTGTTATTTTGCATCTCACTAATAACGCGATCGTAATCGCTTGCGTTTACCACAATCGTTACGTCTTTGTGGTTTTTAGCAGCTGCGCGAACCATTGTTGGGCCGCCAATATCAATATTTTCAATGGCATCTTCAAGGCTGCAGTTTTCTTGAGCGACAGTATTCGCAAAGGGGTATAAGTTAACTACAACAATATCGATAGCAGAGATGTTGTTATCTGCCATTACGCTTTCATCTTGTTCGCGACGAGCTAAAATGCCGCCGTGAATTTTAGGGTGAAGGGTTTTTACGCGGCCATCCATGATTTCAGGGTGACCGGTGTGATCTGAAACTTCAGTCACTTTTATGCCGTTATCAGCAAGGAGTTTACATGTACCGCCAGTTGATAAAATATCTACACCTTGCGCTTCTAGTGCGCGGGCAAATTCAACAATACCGGTTTTATCAGACACACTTAATAGTGCGCGACGAATGGGACGATGAGTATCCATTGTAGTTTGATTTCCTCAGTTAATGAGCTAGCTTAGAAGCGGGCATTTTAACTGATTACAACTTAAAAAACGACTTATAAAGCATCAATAAGCGTGAGCATTTTGCAACTCACTTACTAAATTTTGGACATAAAAAAGCACCCTAAGGTGCTTTTTTAATAATTAACTGTGATTTATCACAGCCTGAATCTTAGTTCATGCCGTATTTTTTAACTTTTTACGTAAAGTACCACGGTTGATACCTAGTAAAATAGCTGCACGAGTTTGGTTACCACGTGTGTATGTCATTACTTCTTCAAGTAATGGCGCTTCTAGCTCTGAAAGAACAAGGTCGTAAACGTCTTGCACATCTTGACCGTTAAGCTGTTTTAAGTAGTGGTGAACAGCTTTTTTTACTGCATCACGCAATGGCTGCGGTTTCTCGTGTGACTGAACATGAGGGTTTGTGATAAATGGAGAAGTCACGTTTTGTTCGAACATTATAAAGTCTCTTTCTTTCTTAGTTAGCTGCTAGTGTTTTAAAGTATTGCTCTAATGCGACGACCTGTGCTTCTGAGTTGTCGAGCGCATTAAATACTCGCCTAAACTGACCATCACTGTCATGGGTTTGCAAATACCAAGATACATGTTTGCGAGCAATTCTCGCGCCCATTGGCTCACCGTAAAACGCATGGAGGTTTGTTAAATGCTCCATTAAAATACTGCGCACCTCTGCAATAGCAGGTGGCTGCATGTGTTCACCAGTTCGCAAATAGTGGTCTATCTCCCTAAATATCCAAGGGCGACCTTGGGCGGCTCGACCAATCATAATGGCATCTGCACCCGTATAGTCTAAAACCTGTTTTGCTTTTTCTGGCGAGGTAATATCACCATTTGCAACAACAGGAATTGACACTGAACGTTTTATATCCCTAATCGTGGCGTACTCTGCTTCACCTTTATACATACATGCGCGTGTTCGCCCATGTACAGCCAGTGATGCAATGCCATAACGTTCAGCTATTCTCGCAATCTCTACACCATTACGGTTATCCGGATCCCATCCTGTACGGATTTTAAGTGTTACAGGTATATCAACAGCATTAACCACTGCATCAATAATCTCTTCCACGAGTTCAGGAAACTGTAATAAAGCAGAGCCTGCGAGTTTCTTGTTCACTTTTTTTGCTGGGCACCCCATATTGATATCTATGATTTGTGCACCGTTAGCAACATTGAATTGTGCGGCCTGCGCCATAAGCTCAGGATCAGCTCCTGCAATCTGCACCGCGCGTATACCCGACTCACCGCTGTGATCCATACGATTCATCGACTTTTCAGTTTTCCAAACCTTTGGGTTTGACGATAACATTTCAGACACAGCAAGCCCGGCGCCTAAGCGACGGCAGAGTTGTCTAAATGGTCTGTCTGTAATGCCGGCCATAGGCGCAACAATTACATTATTCTCAAGTTGGTATTTACCGATACGCACTGTATTCAATAGGCCTCTTTTCAAGGGGCGCTAAGTTTACGGCTTTTTTGACAAAAATCAAAGGCTATAAATTGAACAAAAGTGATTTTTTTTTGCTCTTTTCGTATTGACATTTGATAACCGTATGACGGAAGGGTTTATTTGTGTGAAATTTGAACGAATGATGTTTTTATAATAAATAATGTTTATTTTTATTTTGTAAAAAAATAGTAAAGCCTGTTAAATACAGGCTTTACATGCGACTTTTGAGTTAATACTCTAAAATTTATAATGTATATGCTTAGCTATTTTTTGTACCGCTAACACGGGTCCAATCACCTTCAATGGCAATTTCATCGAGCTCAATAAAGGGCGCGTATATGTCAGCCACCGATTGTGCTTGTTCTTCTAAAATACCAGACATCGCAATTTTACCGCCTGGCTTTAACAACCCTAAAATCACACTGTGAAGCTCACGCAGTGGTTGCGCTAAAATATTTGCCACAACAATATCGGCTGTAAACTCAGGTTGATTTTCTGGCAGGTACACTTCAAGTTTGTCAGCAACGCCATTACGGTTAGCGTTATCTAAGCTTGCTTCGAGTGCTTGCGGGTCAATGTCTATCCCTATCATGCGCTCAGCACCCAATTTAATAGCAGCGATACCTAAAATGCCCGAGCCACAGCCAAAATCCACGACAGTTTTACCGGTAAGGTCTTGGCTTTCTAGCCATTTTAAACACAGAGCTGTTGTTGCGTGTGTGCCTGTGCCAAACGCAAGACCTGGGTCAAGTAAAACGTTAACAGCATCAGGATCAGGAATATCGCGCCAGCTAGGGCAAATCCATAGTTTTTCACCAAACTGAATAGGGTGGAAGTTATCCATCCATTCACGTTCCCAGTCTTTATCTTCAAGCTGTTCAATTTTGTAAACGAGAGATTCATTTATTTCGTCGTGGCGCTTTAATAGTGCGATCACTTCGTTCATATCGTGATTAGCTTCAAATAAACCAATTACAGTGGTGTCAGCCCAAAATTCAACAGTGCCAATTTTTGGCTCGTAAATAGGGGTGTCTTTAGCATCTATAAAGGTAACAGACGCACTGCCTGCTTCCATTAATAGGTCACTTACTGCATCTGCGGTTGCAGCATTGGCATTGATACGGATTTGGATCCAAGCCATCTTTATTTCCTTGAAATAGAAAAAAGGCCGCTACAGCGGCCTTTTTAGTTTATACAAAGCGCTAAATTACTTAGCGTCTAAAAAGCTTTTTAGTAAATCTGAGCGAGAAGGGTGGCGTAATTTACGCAGTGCTTTCGCTTCTATTTGACGAATACGCTCACGTGTTACATCAAACTGCTTACCTACTTCTTCTAAGGTGTGGTCGGTATTCATATCAATACCAAAGCGCATACGAAGTACTTTTGCTTCACGCGCTGTTAAGCCGGCTAGTACATCGTTAGTTGCACCACGAAGCGACTCCATTGTTGCCGAATCGATTGGCGAATCAATGGTGGTATCTTCGATAAAGTCACCTAAGTGCGAATCTTCATCATCACCGATTGGTGTTTCCATCGAAATTGGCTCTTTAGCAATTTTTAGTACCTTACGGATTTTATCCTCAGGCATCATCATGCGTTCTGCTAATTCTTCAGGATTTGGCTCACGACCCATTTCTTGTAACATTTGACGAGAGATACGGTTAAGTTTATTAATCGTTTCGATCATATGTACCGGGATACGGATAGTTCTTGCTTGGTCAGCAATAGAGCGAGTGATAGCTTGACGTATCCACCACGTAGCATAAGTCGAGAACTTATAACCACGACGGTATTCAAACTTATCTACCGCTTTCATCAAGCCAATATTACCTTCCTGGATTAAATCCAAGAACTGTAAACCACGGTTTGTGTATTTTTTAGCAATTGAGATTACAAGACGTAAGTTAGCTTCAACCATTTCTTTTTTCGCACGGCGCGCTTTTGCTTCACCAATACTCATACGACGGTTAATGTCTTTAATACGCTCTATGCTTAAACCAGTTGTTTGCTCAATAATAGATAGCTTATTGATACAACGAATTATTTCAGGTTTAACTTCTTCAAGTTTAGCTGAGTATTTTTCGTTGTTTGAAATTTCTAAATCAACCCACGAAGGATCTGTTTCGTTATTAGCAAAGTGCTTAACGAATGCTTTTTTAGGTAGCTTAGCAATTTGTACAGCTTGTTTCATGATTAGACGTTCTTGAACACGAACACGATCCATCATTTCGCGCATGTTGTTAACCATGCGATCAAACTGTTTAGGAATTAGCTTGAAAGTTCTGAAAAGCTCACCAATTTCAAAAATGGCGGCTTGTGAATCAGGATGCGAACGACCTTTAGCTTCAAACGTATCACGTGCTTTATTGTATAAATCACGTAAGTTTTCAAAATGAATGCGAGCTTCTTCAGGATCTGGGCCTGTATCTACTTCTTCATCTTCATCATCGTCACTTTTGTCATCGTCTTCATCGTCGTCATCAAGTTGTTTTTCACTTAATTCTGAACCGATATTAGTTGCTGAAATTGGCGCTTCATCTTCGTTTGGATCAATGAAACCAACGATGATATCGCTTAAACGCATTTCTTCTGCTTCAAACTTATCCCACTGCTCTAGTAGGTAAGTGATTGCTTCAGGGTATTCAGCAACTGAAATTTGTACTTGGTTGATCCCTTCTTCAATACGCTTAGCGATAACAATTTCGCCTTCACGTGTAAGAAGTTCAACAGTGCCCATTTCGCGCATGTACATGCGAACTGGATCGGTAGTGCGGCCAATTTCTTTTTCTACCGTAGCAAGTGCAGCAGCGGCAGCTTCAGCTGCGTCTTCGTCTGTCGTTGTTTCTTGCATCATTAGTTCATCGGCATCAGGCGCGTTTTCGCTAACCTTAATACCCATGTCATTAATCATGCTTATGATATCTTCTACTTGATCTGAGTCAATTATGTCTTGTGGAAGGTGATCATTTACTTCTGCAAAAGTTAAGTAGCCTTGCTCTTTACCTTTTTGAATCAGAAGTTTTAATTGTGACTGAGGAGTTGGATCCATAGAGATTGTTTCTTCCACTCTGATAAGTTGATACAACAGGCGCCATCACTTGGTTTACATTAATGCCAACCAGAACAATGTGACGCAGTGAATAGCACAGTATAACATCCAAAACTAGATCTGACTAGCTGTTAGTCGCTTTTAACGCTGTCATTAGTAAATGACATTCTAGTCTTTCGTCGCTATTTAAACCTTGTGTCTTGTCTTTTATTAATAAGGTCTCTAGTCGATAATTTAAACACTGATCTTCAATAAATTTAAAAGTATTTTTAAAAACAGTCTCTAAACGCTCTTCATTTATTTCATGTTGCCAAGTAGCGAGCTTAATAAGAGGCTCATAATCGTCAGTATCTCTAAAAAATTCGAGTATCTGAGCCGTAGTGATAGTCTCTTTTTCAAGTGCTTGTTGCTGCAAGCGAAGCAATAAACCAATACCTGCAATGTTCATTTGTGCAAGTTCTGGCAAATAAGGAACACTTTTAGCTAGGTTTGGATGCTGAATTAAAATACCAATAGCCTGTCGCATTGGGGTTATTTTAAATTTTCGCTCAATAGAATGCTGTTGCTTTGGTGTTTTTAATCGATTATTTAGTTGTTCACGCGTGCGCCCAATTAGTCTGCCTAATTGCTCTAAAATATTTTCTTGGTAAAATTCACTCGGAATTTTTTCAATGAGCGGTAGGGCTGCACTGAGTAATTTTGCTTTACCCGAATCGAGTGTTAAATCAATTTCTTGGCTTAATTTGTTAAACATGACTTTAGTAAAGTCATCGGCTTCACTTAAACGCTGTTCGAATGCTTCTTTACCTTCTTTTTGCACTAATGAATCGGGATCTTCTCCATCAGGCAAAAATACAAAGTTCAATGCTTTACCGTCATTTAAGTAGGGGAGCGCATTTTCAAGTGCCCGCCAAGCTGCATCGCGTCCAGCTCGGTCGCCATCGTAACAACAAATGACCTTATCGGTCGTTCTAAATAACGTATGCATGTGTTCGCTTGTTGTGGCGGTTCCCAGTGCTGCAACAGCGTATTCAATCTCTTTTTCTGCAAGTGCAACAACATCCATGTAGCCTTCAACGATAAGAATGTGCTCTAACTTTTTGTGTGCTTGTTTAGCTTCGTAAAGGCCATAAAGCTCAAACCCTTTATGAAAAATGCGGGTCTCTGGAGAGTTTAAATATTTAGGCCCTTGATCAGCTTGCATAACGCGACCGCCAAAGGCGACTACCCTGCCGCGTTTATCACGAATAGGAAACATTAAGCGGTCGCGAAAAAAGTCGAATTGCCTGCCGGGTGTTTTTTCTGAGGCGAGCTTTAATTCGACGAGTTGCTCTTTTTGTTCTTTATTACGACCAAGTTGTAAACATAAGCCATCCCATTCACTAGGGGCGTAGCCAACCATAAACTTTTTAACAGTTTCGCCGCTCAGTCCTCGACCTTTAACATAGTCAATGACTGCGGCCGAGTTAGCGTGGTGCTTTAATTGGTGCTGATAAAAGCGAGCTGTATGAAGCATCAAATCGTAATCTGAACGCTTTTGCGCAGCGGTACGTTCTGGCGCAGAGCTACCGCCTTGTTCGCGGGGCACGTCCAAGTTGAGCATGCTGGCAAGTTCTTCAATGGCATCAACAAACTCTAGTTTGTCGTATTCCATAACAAACGATATTGCGTTGCCATTCGCCCCACAGCCAAAGCAATGATAAAACTGTTTATCTTGCGATACCGTAAACGAGGGAGACTTTTCGTTATGAAAAGGGCAACACGCTTGATAGTCTTTACCGGCTTTTTTTAGCCCAACTTTAGAGTCTATCAGGTCGACAATATCGGTTCTGGCAAGTAAATCATCTATAAAACTTCGTGGGATCTTTCCAGCCATTAGTAAAATACAGTCCTGAAATATTAAGAAGAATAACGAAAGTGAAACTTAAAATTTATACTAGTAAGGTATAAATAATTGGACCTTAACTTATCAAAATGACGGCTAAATAAATAGAGTCAGAATAAATAATTTCATTTTTGAATATAGGCATAACGTTTACTTTTTAGCGACGTAAAAACAAAGAAACCGAGCACAAGGCTCGGTTTACTTCAATTATACTTTACGTATAGGGAGTGTTAGGCAGTTAATCTTTGCTTTATTAAACCAGAGATCTTACCCATATCGGCGCGACCTTCAGCTTTGCTTTTGATTATACCCATCACTTTACCCATGTCTTGCATACCTGCTGCGTTAGTATCAGCAATAGCCGCGTCAATGAGAGCAATTATTTCTTCGTCACTCAATTGTTGAGGTAAGAAGGTTTCAAGTGCTGCTATTTCATTGGCTTCAATTTCAGCTAAATCATCACGCCCAGCATCTTTGTACTGAGTGTAAGAGTCGCGACGTTGTTTAACAAGCTTCACTATAACGGAGGTAATACCTGCGTCGTCTAGTGTTATTTGCTCGTCAATCTCACGTTGCTTGATTGCAGCAAGTACCATGCGAATAGGGTTAAGACGTTGTTTGTCTTTAGCTCTCATCGCATCTTTTTGCGCATCTTTTAGCGTTATTAAAAGGCTCATTTATACAAGACCTAATGTATTAGTATAATTTAACGCGACGAGCGTTATCACGAGAAAGTTTTTTCATGTGACGCTTAACTGCTGCAGCTTTCTTACGCTTACGCTCAGCTGTTGGCTTTTCATAGTGCTCGCGACGACGAACTTCTGAAAGGATACCTGCTTTTTCACATGAACGCTTGAAGCGACGAAGTGCTACGTCAAACGGTTCGTTCTCTCTTACTTTAATTACTGGCATTAAAAATTCACCTACCTAAATTATGAGCGTTGCTCAAGTTGATCAAACATTGATCAAGTGGTTCAAAAATGGTGCGGTATTGTAATCCGAAGCAACACCACATGTAAAGGATAATATTAACAGAAACGCATAGTGTAAAACAGTATTAATTTGGCTGGCGTTGGTAGAGTCTACAAAATACTTGGCCTGCTTTTTTTTCTTTAATTAACAGCCAGTTACTAGGTGGTTTGAACGTATTTAGATCGCTCTCTACTTCAACGTAAATTAGTGCTTCTTCGCTAAGCCAATTATTTATTTCTAATAAGTTACAGCTAGTTTGAGCTAAATTTTTGCGAAAAGGCGGGTCAACAAAAACAAGATCAAAAGGCGTATTACTATTTTTTTGTTCTAAAAATGAAAGAGAGTTAGTGTGCCTTACCTGTGCATTTTGTAATTTTAGTGTTGCTATGTTTTGCGCTAGTTGCTTTGCTGCACTTGGGTCAAGCTCTATAAAAAGAGCAGTACTTGCAAAACGCGAAAGAGCTTCGAACCCCAACCCACCAGAACCTGCAAAACAATCTAGAACGTTAGCATCACGCGTGTCTTGCATTAACCAGTTAAATACTGTCTCTTTAATTCGGTCTGTAGTAGGACGTAAACCTTGTACGTCTTTTACTGGAAGTTTTCGGCCACGAAATTGCCCACTTATCACTCTAATAAAGCCATCAGTAGATTTGGTAATTGCTTTATTTTTAGTTGTTTTATTTCTCATTTAGCTCACTAAAAAATGGTATCTGGGATCTAGCTCAGATAATATTGTAGTAGATTACGTATAGCTTCATTTTTCAACCGCATTAAAAGTGTTACTATTGAACACTTATGTTTTGAATGGTTGTTTGGCTGGCAAAGTGTGTTGGCTCTTCCAAGCTATTTTCAAATTTTAGTTTATCAGATTTTTATAAGTGGTTATTAGCAAGTATGGCAAAAAAAAGTAAATTAATGTCTTGGCTCGGCTTTGGTAAGTCAGATAAAAAACAAGCCGAACAAAAAGCAGAGGCTGATAAACAACAAGCTTTAGCAGAGCAAGAAGCTAAACGCTTAGAAGAAGAACGCGTTGCCGCTGAAAAAGCCGAGCAAGAACGCGTTGCTGCAGAGCAAGCGGAAAAGTTAGCAATAGAACGAGCAAATGCTGAGCTGTTAGCAAAAGAACAAGCGGAAGCCGAGCAGCAGAGAGTGGAGCAACAAAATCGCCTTGCTGAGCAAGCTGAAGCGCAGCGTTTAGAACAAGAACGTGCTACAGCAGAGCAAGCAGAGGCCAAGCGTTTAGAGCAAGAACGTGCTGCGGCAGAGCAAGAACGTGCTGCGGCAGAGCAAGAACGTGCTGCAGCAGAGCAAGCAGAAGCCCAGCGCATAGAGCAAGAACGTATTGCAGCACAGCAAGCAGAAGCGCAGCGCATAGAACAAGAACGTGCTGCAGCACAGCAAGCAGAAGCGCAGCGCATAGAACAAGAACGTGCTGCAGCAGAGCAAGCAGAAGCGCAGCGTTAGAGCAAGAACGCATTGCAGCAGAGCAAGCAGAAGCACAGCGCATAGAGCAAGAACGCATTGCAGCAGAGCAAGCAGAAGCGCAGCGCATAGAGCAAGAACGCATTGCAGCAGAGCAAGCAGAAGCACAGCGCATAGAGCTAGAACGTGCTGCAGCAGAGCAAGCTGAAACGCAGCGTTTAGAGCAAGAACGTGCTGCAGCAGAGCAAGCAGAAGCCCAGCGCATAGAGCAAGAACGCATTGCAGCAGAGCAAGCAGAAGCACAGCGCATAGAGCAAGCACGCATTGCAACAGAGCAAGCCGAAGTGCAGCGCTTAGAACAAGAACGTATTGCAGCAGAGCAAGCTAAGAAAGAAGAAAAACCTAAGAAAGAGGGCTTTTTTTCACGTCTTAAAAAAGGATTACTAAAAACCCGCGTTAATATTGGCGCAGGATTTTCGTCTATT
This sequence comes from Pseudoalteromonas sp. BSi20480, assembly GCF_000241365.1. Classification (NCBI taxonomy): domain Bacteria; kingdom Pseudomonadati; phylum Pseudomonadota; class Gammaproteobacteria; order Alteromonadales; family Pseudoalteromonadaceae; genus Pseudoalteromonas; species Pseudoalteromonas sp. BSi20480. The sequence continues at coordinate 31,649 of NZ_BADX01000069.1, forward strand.
TTTAGTGGTAAAAAAATAGATGATGACCTTTTTGAAGAGCTTGAAACTCAATTATTGACGGCTGATTTAGGCGTAGATACCACCATGAAGTTAATCGATAGATTAACGGACGGTGCAAATAGAAAGCAGCTTAAGGATGGCGATGCTTTATACGAGCTAATGAAGCAAGAAATGGCAGCGATGCTAAAGACTGCTGAACAGCCATTAACAATACCAGCAGAAAAAAAACCGTTTGTGATTTTAATGGTAGGCGTAAATGGGGTTGGTAAAACAACTACGATTGGTAAGCTAGCTAAGCAATTCCAAAATGAAGGTAAGTCGGTCATGCTTGCTGCGGGTGACACTTTTAGAGCCGCTGCGGTTGAACAACTTCAAGTATGGGGTGAGCGCAATAGTATTCCTGTTATAGCACAGCATACCGGCGCCGATAGTGCATCGGTGGTATTTGATGCTTTTCAGGCCGCAAAAGCGCGTAATGTAGATGTGTTAATTGCTGATACAGCGGGTCGTCTGCAAAATAAAGATAATTTGATGCAAGAGCTTGAGAAAATAGCTCGTGTAATGAAAAAAATAGATCCTGATGCACCACACGAGGTGATGCTAACCATAGATGCAGGTACAGGGCAAAATGCGATTAGCCAAGTAAACTTGTTTAACCAATGTGTAGGTTTAACGGGTATTACTTTGTCAAAACTTGATGGTACAGCAAAAGGTGGGGTTATTTTTGCTGTAGCTGATAAGTTTAACATTCCAATTCGTTATATTGGTGTTGGTGAAGGTATTGATGATTTGCGATCGTTTAAAAGCGATGACTTTATTGATGCATTATTTAGCCAAGATGAGGACGACGCTTAATTTACCAAGAAGGGAGCTTGCTCCCTTTTTAATTGCGAGGAATACCAATTGCATTAACACTTTAATGAGGTTGGCATAATAAAAAATGATAAATTTTCAGCAAGTAAGTAAAACCTATCCAGGGGGGCATCGTGCCCTCGAAAAAGTTAATTTTCATATAAAACCTGGCGAATTAGCCTTTTTGACCGGTCATAGTGGTGCGGGTAAAAGTACACTTTTAAAGCTTATCAGCTTAATGGAACGTCCATCTGCTGGTAACGTATTTATTAATGGTGTTGATTTAAATAAAGTTAATTCGCGACAAATCCCTTATGCTCGCCGAGATATTGGTATTATTTTTCAAAACCATCGATTATTAGAACGATACACTGTATTTGATAATGTCGCGCTACCGCTGATCATCGAAGGAACTCATCGTAATCAAATCGCAAAGCGTGTTCATGGTGCGCTCGATAAAGTGGGTTTAATCGATAAAGTTAAATGCCATCCATCTATGTTGTCGGGTGGTGAGCAACAGCGAGTCGGTATTGCACGCGCTATTGTAAATTCTCCGCCAATTTTACTTGCCGATGAGCCAACGGGTAACTTAGATCCTGAACTCTCAATGGAAATACTTAAATTATTTGAAGACTTTAATAAGCATGGTACAACCGTACTTATTGCTACCCATGACTTAGGCCTTGTTGCACGCATGAAGTATAGGAGCTTAACGTTAAAGGATGGCAGAATGCTTGAAGATCCATTAGCGCAGGGGGCATTATGAGTTTACTGTTTAAAAGCCGCCAAAACAAAAATAGAAAAACAAAAAAAATCAGTTATTTCAAATGGCTACTTTTTTATCGTTAACATTTTTCGCCAAGGGATTCATAGTCTGGGTGAAATGTGGCGTACACCACTGGCATCAATGATGACAATTGCGGTACTTGGATTAAGCTTAACGCTTCCTGCCACACTTTACTTAGTGGTTAAAAATGTCCAGCAAGTTAGTAGTGGCTTTGAAGAGGCTAGTGAAATATCGTTATTTGTAAAACAAACAATGACGAAACAAGAAACAGCAACGCTAGTTAAGCGCCTAGCCTTATATCCTGAAGTAGAGAGTGTAACGTTTATTTCAAAACAGCAAGCGCTAAAAGAGTTTCAGGAGGTGTCAGGTTTTGGGCAAGCGCTAGAATATTTAGATAGCAACCCATTACCCGATGTTGTGCTAGTTACGCCTACTAAGCGGCATCGCCAACCTAATGCCGCCAAGGTACTTATGACCAAGTTAGAAGCGGAACGTGAGGTTGATTTTGGCAAACTTGATATAGCCTGGTTAGAGCGCTTAAATGCATTGCTTAGCTTGCTAAAAGAAAGTGTAATAACCATTACCTTATTATTATTAACGTCTGTAACTCTCATAATAGGTAATACTATTCGCCTATCGATTATGGATAAAAAAGAAGAAATACAAGTAATGAAACTTGTAGGTGCTACAAATACGTTTATACACGCACCATTTTTATGGACTGGTATTTGGTATGGCGTTATTGGTGGATTATTTGCTTTTATATCAGTTGCATTGATGATGTGGTGGCTTTCTTCAGCCGTAAACAGTGTGGCTGGTGTGTATCAAACTAACTTTTTACTCATTGGTTTAACGCTTAGCGAATTTGGCTTTTTAGTTTTACTTGCTACAAGTTTGGGGTTTGTTGGCTCTTACTTATCTGTAAATCGATACATCAAAGAAATAGAGCCAGACAAAGTGTAATACGCACCTATATAGCTCGCTGTTAATCAAGCGAGCTATATAGGTTATGCTATTGGCGCTTTATTCGCTTCAAAGTAAACTTTGTGAATATACATTTAACTTTATAAGCGTGTTTATCTCTTCCTCATTCGCGCAAGCTAATGCAAGTGAACTAACTCAATGCTTAGCGCGTATGTTATTGGGTTGGGTTGTTCAGGTCCTATAAAAACTGTCACATTTATCTACTACCCTCCTTATCAAGCATGAATTGTAAATAGAGTGAAAAACTGACGTTAATCACCCGCAATCCCTTAATTCATCGCTTATTCAGTCGCTTATAGTAGACTTCAATAACGCTAAAAAACCGCTTGATTTATACTTTAAAAAAGTTTTAAATTGGGGTTAGCACTCTTCAGGAAAGAGTGCTAAGATAGTTTCAAATGTTTATCACCGAGGTGAAAAATGAGTAAAGATTTATACGCAATGGCACTTACAGTTGGACAACAAAGCGCAAGCATGGATGGCTACCTTCAAGCGGTCAGCACAATCCCTATGCTTAAAGTTGAAGAAGAGCAAGAACTTGCTAAAAAACTTCAGGAAGAAGGCGATCTTAGTGCTGCAAAGCAACTCATTATGTCGCATTTGCGCTTTGTAGCGCATATAGCTAAAAGCTACTCGGGATACGGCTTGCCACAAGCTGACCTTATTCAAGAAGGCAATATAGGCCTGATGAAAGCGGTTAAACGTTTCGACCCAAGCGTAGGTGTTCGTTTAGTATCGTTTGCAGTGCATTGGATTAAAGCCGAAATACACGAATTTGTTCTAAAGAACTGGCGTATAGTTAAAGTAGCTACTACAAAAGCACAGCGTAAATTGTTTTTTAATCTTCGTAAAAATAAAAAGCGTTTAGGCTGGTTTAACCAAGCAGAGGTTAGCACTGTTGCTAGTGAGCTGGGTGTAAGCGAAAAAGAAGTGCGTGAAATGGAATCTCGTATGAGCGGTCAAGATATGGGCTTTGACTTAACGGGTGATGATAACGATGACGCACCAACAAGCACTTATTCGCCGGTACAATATTTAACGGATGGTTCTGCTGATTTAGCTGATGACATTGAGCAGCAACAATGGCAGGAACAGTCTCATACTCGTTTGTTTAGTGCACTTAAAACACTAGATGAACGTTCACAAGACATTGTAAGTGCGCGCTGGTTGTCTGATGACAAAGCAACACTACAAGAGCTTGCTGAAAAATACAGTGTATCTGCTGAGCGTGTTCGCCAGCTTGAAAAAACAGCAATGAAAAAGTTACAAAGCGCTATGAGCTGATACGTTCTAAAAGCGTAATATTTTTAAAAGCCCTGCATGAAAACGCAGGGCTTTTTTGTTGAAAATTAATAATGTAGGCAAATATTATAGGGCATAAGAGATAAGTACCTTGTTTAATTTAATTATCGCGCGCTAATCGTTTTCCCTTGAGCTTGCGCTAACTGAATATATTTACGTTGTACTAACTGAGAAACAGGAACTAACTCATAGCCTTGTTGAGTAAGCTCAGGCAGGGCTTTACGTAAAAAAGCAATGGTCTCAGGATAAGGGTGAGCAATGGCAATGGCAAAATTGTGATCTGTTGCTTTTTGTTTAAGTTCATCGAGCCTAAACTGAAGTTGATCTGCTGTTGTTATGTTGTCCAAAAAGACATGGCGACCAATATTTTCAACCCCAAAAAAGTTTGCAGCATTTTGTGCCTGGCTTAAGCCAGTTGTTCGGCTATCTAAAAAGTACAACTCGCGCTTTTTAAGTACTTCCATTGTCCATTTCATGGCTTGGCTTTGCTGAGTTAATGCAGAGCCCATGTGATTATTAACACCTCTAACTTGCGGTAAACTTGCAAGTGCTGTTCCAAGCGTTTGTTGAAGTTGGGCTTTGTCCATATCAAGAGTAAGCGCACCAGGCCCTAGTGCTTTGCCGTTAAGTGCCTGCATAGGCACATGTAAAAGCAGCTCTTTATTTGCTTTGCTAGCATGTGTTGCAAAAACTTGCGAATAGGGTGTATGGGGCAAAATTGAATAGGTCAATTGCCCAGGTAAGGTTAAAAACTCTAAGTCTCTTTGGTGGTAGCCTATATCATCAATAACTATCGCTATTTGTTTAGCATTAGCGCTAAAGCAAGCGATACATACACTGAAAAAAAGCCACATCCGTATTTTTCTGTTAATAGTATTCACGTTTATAATTTTTATTATCTTTTTTATGCCCAGTAACGCTCAAACAAAATAGATTACTGCATACTGAGTAATTGTTTTGCTTTAACTAACTGTAAATCAGCTAAGGTGTTAACAAGCTGGTGTTGATTATTTTTTACTTGCTCATTTTTTATTATAACGGCTTTATTGTTTTGTGGAAGTGTTGTTTGATTAATCGTCACATCCGGCTTTATTCCAACGCCATCTATTGATTCACCAGAAGGTGTAAAATACTTTGCGGTAGTGAGTTTTAAAGCGGTATTGCCATCACCTAATGGTATAAGTGATTGCACTGACCCTTTTCCAAAAGATTGGCTTCCAACCACTTTTGCCCTGTTGTTGTCTTTTAAGGCACCGGCTAAAATTTCAGCTGCAGAGGCTGAATTTTCATTAATAAGCACAACAATTGGAGCGCCTTTGAGTATGTCGCCCCGTTTAGCATAAAAGGCTTGGTTAGCGTCAAAGTATCTGCCTTTCGTTGTTACTATAGTTCCGCTTTCTAAGAATAAATCAGAGACGGTAATCGCACTTTTAAGGGTGCCTCCGGGGTTGTCACGTAAATCAATTACAAGCCCTAATAATGGATAATCATAATTATTTTGCATCGCTGCAATTTGCAATGCAACTTCGTGTAGTGTGTGATTAGAAAAACTATTAATAGCTAAATAGCAAATGCCGGACTCTAAAACTTTACTGGTTACACTCTCTAATTGTATTTGCGTACGAGCTACGTTAAATGACAAAACTTCTGGGCTTTCATTTCGCTTAACGGTGAGATTAATTGTTGTAAATTTATTTTCTTTAATCAAAGTTGCGACTTCGCTAACGCTGAGCAAATTGACCGTTTTTTGATTAACACTAACAATAATATCGCCAGCTAAAATACCTGCTTCTTTCGCTGGTGAGTTATTTACCACGTTAACTATTTTTATGTCAGTATCGACCTTTTTTACTTCAATACCTAAGCCCGTATATTGGCCATTGGTATTATCAAATAAGGCATCGAGCTCGTGTTCGTTAAGGTATTTAGAGTAGGGGTCTAGCTTTGAGTATAAGCGCTCAAACTGTTTGTTGTTGTATTGCACATAATGGCTGTTTTGTAGCTCTAAATCGTCAACATAATAGGCGTGTATGTTAAATAAAATTTCATCTATTTGTTGGCTTTTAAGGTTTTTTACTGAGCTGGCAAATGCATTGTTAAGTACTAAAGTAAAAGTGAATAAAAGCAGGCTGAAAACATAGCCTGCTTTTTTAAATGCGGGTATTACATTGTTGTTTTTCATCAGCGACTCCTCAGCGGAGCAGCGGTTTATTCAATTAAATACGTCTGCACCATTTTACGGGATTTACTGCGCGTCCTTTGTGTCGTATTTCAAAGTATAGACCAGAACTTGCCTGTCCGCCGCTTTGGCCAACCAACGCTAAAGTTTCGCCTTGGCGTACCAAGTCACCTACGTCTCTCAGTAGTGTTTGTGCATGGCCGTATAGGCTCATAAATCCTTCACCATGATCGACTACAATTACCCAGCCATAACCTTTTAACCAATCTGCAAATACAACTTGGCCATTGTGCACGCTATTAACATTTTCGCCTTCTTTAGCGCCAATTAGCACGCCTTTCCAATCAATGCCACCATGTTTGCGTTGGCCAAATTTGTGTTTTAACTTACCTTTACTAGGCCAGTTTAATCTGCCTTTATTTTTATTGAGACCAAGTAATTCTATTTTTTTGTTTTTCTTTTTCTAATTCTTCAATTGTATTAACAAGGGTTTGTTGGTTTTCTTTTAAGTAATCGATAGAGCTTTTAGTACTCGTAAGCTGAGCTTGAAGATTCCTAAGGTTAGCTTGGCGTTCACTTTGTGCATTTACTAAGGCTGTTTGGCGCCTTTTTTGCTCGTCGTATAAAGCTAAAAGTTTTTCTTTTGTTTTATTTAGTGCAACTTGGTTTAACGCGATTTGTTGTTTAAGTTCTTTTAATTCTTCTATCTGTTCAATTCGTGCTTTGTTTAGGTAATTATAATAGCTCAGTGTTCGCTCAAATTGCGCTGTGTTTTCTTGATTCAGCAACATTTTAGAGTAGTCATCACCACCTGCCATGTAAGCGCTTTTAAGTTGCGCTCCTAAGATACGTTGAAATTCGATGTGCTTTTTATCGAGTTCATCAGCTTTTTTTTGTTGTTGATTTTGCTGTTGTTGGGTTTCTTTAACAGACTGCTCAGCCATATTAAGTGCTTTAGCGTTTTTAGCTATTTCAAGCTCATGGTTTTTAAGATTTTTTTGAAGTTGAGATATTTTTTTTCGTTGTTGATTATACTCAGATTGGCTTTGTTCAAGTGCTTGTTTCACCTGTGAGAGATCTTTTTTAGTGCGATCTTCATTGGCAACTGCTGATGCAGTCACCAATGAGGCGAGTATTAAGCCGCACTTAAAGTATCGGTTAACACGTTTAATCATGGGTTATTTCAACGTCATGATAGGTGTGCCAGTCATTTCACTTGGCTGTTCCATGCCCATTAGGTGCAGCATAGTAGGGGCAACATCACTTAATGCTTTACCTTCAGATGGTGTCGCATCGCGACCAACATAAATAAAGGGCACCGGTTCACTTGTATGCGCGGTATGTGCTTGGCCCGTTTTAAGGTTAGCCATTTGTTCTGCATTGCCATGATCGGCTGTGATCAACGCTTCACCGCCAAATTCGTTCAATGCATCAACTACACGGCCAATACAGGTGTCAACGGCTTCACAAGCTTTTACAGCGGCATCAAAAACACCTGAGTGGCCAACCATATCGCCATTAGGGTAATTACATATAATAGCGTCGTATTTCCCGCTTTTAATTGCTTCTACGAGCTTATCGGTTAGCATTTCTGAGTTCATTTCAGGTTGCAAGTCGTAGGTAGCCACTTGCGGTGAAGGGATTAGTTCACGCGTTTCACCTTCAAATTCGTCCTCACGTCCGCCGCTAAAAAAGAAGGTAACGTGTGCGTATTTTTCTGTTTCAGAAATACGCAGTTGTGTTTTCCCTTGTTTTTCAAGCCACTCCCCTAATACATTAGTAAGAGGAGTTGGGCCAAATGCAACGGGTGCGTCTATATCTGCTGCATATTCTGTCATCATGACAAATGCGCTGAGAGCGGGGGATTTTTTCTTGGTAAAGCCATCAAACTCAGGCTCTACAAAGGCGCGTGTAATTTCTCGTGCTCGGTCTGCCCTAAAGTTTGCAAAAATAACGGTGTCGCCATCATTAATTTGCGCTGCTTCTCTACCTGCTGGTGTAATGGTTGTAGGAGCAACAAACTCATCGTTTTCGTCGCGCTCATAAGCTGCATTTAATGCGGTTACGCCATCGCTGTAGTTAAACTCTCCAATGCCAGAGGTCATTACGTCATAGGCTTTTTCTACACGATTCCAGCGGTTATCTCTATCCATTGCATAATAACGACCAACGAGTGTTGCTAGCCGACCACATTCAAGTTTTGCAAACAACGCTTCTATACGTTCAATCGATTCTTTGGCACTACGCGGTGGTGTATCACGGCCATCTAAAAATGCATGAAAATAGACTTCCTTAGCACCGCGTTTTGCAGCAAGCTCTATGCTTGCAACAATATGATCTTCATGACTATGAACGCCACCCGGACTCAATAATCCCATAACATGAACGGCTTTGCCGGCATTTACTGCTTTATCAATGTTTTCAACAAGTGCAGGTGTTGAGTCAAATTCACCGTCATTTATTGCTTTGGTGATTCGAGTAAAGTCTTGGTATACAACACGTCCTGCACCTAAATTAACATGTCCAACTTCGGAATTACCCATTTGTCCATCAGGAAGACCTACATCAAAACCAGATGCTGAAATTAATGTGCGAGGGCGAGATACCCATAAGTTATCTAATACGGGGGTATTCGCTGCTAGTATTGCATTGCTTTGCTCGTCTTCACGATATCCCCAACCGTCTAAAATCATTAATACCAGTGGTTTTTTATGTTCAGTCATAGTCACTCCTAAAAGTTAGCACCTGTTTTGCTTTAGCATACCGTGTTTTGTTACTTGAATCAGCATACAAAACAGCATATTAATTTTTTTCACTTAATTGAATATTGTATTGATGCTGATGTGCGGTTAATAACCTTTATATGGGGTGTTTTTCCTCCTTTTAAACTCTGTGTAAACTCGCATTTTAAGTTGGTTTGGGTATACTTGCGTGGCTAAAGTCTAAAATGTCTAAAACATTGCGTTTTAGGATGTAATTTATAGTGGAAGTCGAATGGAACAATATATTGAATTTATAAGCAATCACCCTATTTTAAGCCTTGCTTGGGTTGGTATTGTTTTTCTTATTGTCAGTGGTTGGATAAAAAGTAAATTTTCAGCTATTCGTCAAATAAACCCTCAGCAACTAACGCTACTTATTAACCGTGAAGATGGTCAAGTAGTGGATATGCGAGCACAAAAAGAGTTTACGTCTGGCCGTATTTCGGGTGCTGAACACTTAAGCCCTGAAAATGCAAAAAAATCTGACTTTTCAGGCCTTGAAAAGTACAAGACTAAACCCATTATATTGGTATGTACTACAGGTATGACAGCCCAAGGCACGGCCACAGCAATGCATAAAGCTGGTTTTGAACAGGTTTATGTATTAGCGGGCGGAATGGGTGCATGGCAATCTGCTAGCTTACCAACGATAACAGGTCGCTAATCTCGTTTAGCTAAACCGATAGAGGATTTATTATGAGTAACGTTGTTTTATACACCAAGGCATATTGTCCATTTTGTCAGCGCGCTATGGCGCTTTTAAAAAGCAAAGGCGTTGAATTCACTAATTTTGATATTGGTGTACAACCTGAACTTCGCGATGAAATGATTACTAAAGCCGGTGGCGCAAGCACTGTACCGCAAATTTTTATTAATGATGAACATATCGGTGGCTGTGACGACATGATGGCTATTGAGGCTCAAGGTAAACTTGACGCTAAGCTTAACGCTTAATTTAATTATAATAACGAACAAGTTAGGAATAACAATGAACGAAGAAACTCAAAACGCAGCAGCGGCACAAGACGCAGGCGCACAATTTACTATTCAACGCATTTACACTAAAGACGTGTCGTTTGAAACGCCAAACTCTCCGGCAATTTTTCAAAAAGAATGGACGCCAGAAGTTAAGCTAGACCTAGATACTCGCTCTAACAAGTTAGACGAAGGTGTATTTGAAGTTGTTTTAGCATTAACTGTGACAGCATCAATTGGCGAAGAAACTGCGTTTTTATGTGAAATTCAACAAGCGGGTATTTTTACTATTGCTGAGGTTGAAGAAGTACAACTTGCTCATATGCTAGGTGCATTTTGTCCTAACGTATTGTTCCCATATGCACGTGAAGCGGTATCTAACCTAGTTAACCGTGGCACTTTCCCACAGTTAAACCTTGCGCCAGTAAACTTTGACGCATTGTTTGCACAGTATATGCAACAACGTACTGCGCAAGCTGACCAGGTTACAGCAGACGCATAACTTATGAATACAGCAACTTCAGCTGTTACTGTATTGGGGGCGGGGTCTTATGGCACCGCCCTTGCTATTTGTTTAGCCCGAAATGGTCATAAAGTGACGCTTTGGGGACGCAATAGCGACGACGTTGCTACGCTTGCAGCTGAGCGGAAAAATCAACGTTACTTACCAGATGCACCCTTCCCAGACGCTCTAGAACTAGAAGCCGATTTACAACGCGCAGTTGCATGTAGTGCTATTGTGCTTGTTGTTGTGCCAAGCCATGCGTTTGGCGACACACTTGCGCAAATAAAACCTGCATTGCAAATCGATGCTAAAGTCGCGTGGGCGACTAAAGGCCTTGAGCCAAATACAGGGCGTTTATTACAAGAAGTTGCACAGCAAGAGCTGGGTGATGAAATCGCACTTGCGGTGCTTTCGGGTCCTACATTTGCGAAAGAAATGGCAATGGGTTCACCAACAGCTATTTCTGTTTCGTCTACCTCACCTGAGTTTGCACAACAATTGGCTGATTTACTGCATTGTGGTCGTTCATTTCGAGTGTATAACAATGACGATTTTATTGGCATACAGCTTGGTGGTGCGGTTAAAAACGTAATTGCTATTGGCGCGGGTATTTCAGATGGTGTAGGTTTTGGAGCCAATGCTCGCACAGCCTTGATCACACGAGGTCTTGCAGAGCTGACTCGGTTAGGTTGCGCTCTAGGCGCAAAGCCAGAAACCTTTATGGGAATGGCAGGCCTTGGCGATTTAATTTTAACCTGTACTGACAACCAATCACGCAATCGTCGTTTTGGTTTAGCACTGGGTAAAGGTGAAAGTGTTGAAGCTGCAATTGAGTCGATAGGTCAAGTAGTAGAGGGCTTTAGAAACACCAAAGAAGTGTATTTACTTGCCCAGCGTGCAGGCGTTGAAATGCCTATCACTGAACAGATTTACAAAGTACTTTATGAGAATAAAGATATGAAAGCTGCTGCCATGGCATTGTTAGGCAGAGAGCAACGATCAGAATAGCATTCACTACTGTGATAAAAACTAAAAAACCGACGTAATGTCGGTTTTTTTGTTAGCTTTAATAATACGCGTATCATTGCGCGTTCGGAAAGCCCAGCTGTCGCCATGATTCGTAAACAAATACAGCGACTGCGTTTGATAGGTTCATGCTTCGGCTATTTGGTTGCATTGGGATACGCACGCGCTGCTCGTTTGGTAGAGCTTGAATCATCTCATCGGGTAGCCCGCGTGTTTCTGGACCAAATACTAGACAGTCTCCGGGTTCGTAACATGCTTCATGATGAAATTGGCTGCCTTTGGTTGTACATGCATACACTTTTTTCGGTTTACATTTTTCAAGATACGCTTCAAATGACGCATGACGCTGAACATGGCTGAATTCATGGTAATCAAGGCCTGCACGCTTTACACGTTTGTCGTCCCACTCAAACCCTAAAGGCTCAATTAAGTGCAGCGAAAAGCCGGTATTTGCACAAAGGCGGATAATATTCCCTGTGTTTGGTGGAATTTCAGGTTGGTATAAAACAATATCCAGCATAATTAGCCTTTTAATAAATGGTATTTGACGGATGCAGTATACACGAAACCCTTAAAAAAAATGATATACTCAAAGTATTGAATACTCTTATTAGCGGATGAAATTGTGCATAACCGCAGTTACGAATTTTGGGTTAAAGCTTCTAGTATTATTACTATGGTAATGGTGAGTTTAATGATTGCGGCAAAGGCGTGGGCCTGGCTTGCTTCAGGCTCTGCTTCAATGCTTGGCTCCTTAACAGACTCATTAATGGACATTACCGCTACATTTATGAGTTTTTTAGTTTTAGGTTACGCACTGCGCCCAGCTGATGATGATCATCGGTTTGGTCATGGTAAAGCCGAGGCATTAGCAGGGCTTGGGCAAGCTGCATTTATTGCAGGCTCGGGCTGTTTACTGGCATTTCATGGTGTTGAGCGCTTATTTAACCCTATAGAGCTTACACATTCATTATTAGGTGTATGGGTAAGTGCTTTTGCAATTGCATGTACTCTGGTCATTGTTTTTGTACAAACTAAGGTTATTCAACATACCGAATCGATTGCTATAAAAGCAGATTCGGTGCATTACAAAGGTGATTTGATTTTAAACGCTGCTGTTTTAATTGCGATTGCTCTATCTTATTACGGAATGATGTATGCCGATCCTATTTTTGCAATAGGGGTAGCAGGTTACTTACTCTATAACAGTTGGGATATTGCAAGAGATAGTGCCGATCATTTAATGGATAAAGAACTCCCAGACGATGAAAAGCAAAGCATTTTTGATATTGCTAAAGAGCACAGCGATGTGCATGGCGTACACGGGATCCGTACTCGCCAGGGGGGGAAAATTAAGTTTATTCAAATGCATTTAGAGCTTGATGACCATTTAAGTCTAATACGAGCCCATACTGTGGCTGATGAGGTTGAAGCGATGATTGGTGCTCGTTTTGAATCGGAGGTTGATATACTAATCCACCTCGACCCGCTTTCTGTTTTAACTAAGCCGTCACCGACTCACAAAACTTATACAGACTCTTAAGCACTGGCTGGCGTACATCATCACATTCAAAGAATAGTTCGTGCTTGGCGTCAGCAAAGCTTTCTAGGGTAATATTTGCGTACTTATTAGCTAGTCTATAGTGGGCTTCATTATCGACAACTACATCGTTTTTTGCGCTTGCAATGTAAAGTGGAATATCAACAGTAAGCTCATCTATTGATGATAAAAAAGTAAAGGTTGAATTTAGCCACCCATAAGTAACCCCGCCAAGTTGTAGTAAAGGCTCCTCATTATATGTTTGCCTAAATAGGCTGTAGCGTAATTCGCAACTTGTTAATACGTTTAAAGGGAACTCTTCTGGGGTGTAGTCGGTTTGTCCAAGGGCATAGCTAAATTGAAAACCAAGACGTACGGCATTACTTGCAATTATTCGGGCTAAAGGCTTTGGAATACCTTTGGTGTGTATATCGAACATTGGGGCTGATAAAAACGCACCGCTAAAACTATGCTCATAGTTTGCCAAATAATCAAATGCAATAGCACCTCCCATTGAGTGGCTCACTAATAGCTTTTTACCTTGCCAAACGGTGTCGACTATTTGGGTGTTAAATAAATTAAGATCGGCACTGTAGTCACCAAAATTATTTACATAGCCCTTATGTTTATTTTTTAAATAGCGGTAAGAGCGACCCTGTCCTTGGTGGTCAACAATAAAAATAGCAAAATTATTAGTATAAAGCTCCCATAACAACTCTTTGTATTTATCGAGCCCTTCGATTCTGCCTGAGCTAATAACTATGGCAACATGAGCTTTATCTGGCTGGGCATGCGCATAAAATAACTGCCCATTAGGCGTATTTAAATACGCTTTAACTAATGTGTTTTGATAAAAATCATTAATGGCTGATTGGTTACCTTTAAGCTCGCACTCACTACTATAAAACATGGTTTACTCTTTGATTATTGGCAGTGTGATATTAGCACACAAGCCGCCCTGATCTTTGTTCGATAAAACTAAGGTACCATTATGAGCTGTAATTGCATTTTTTTGCGATAGCTAAGCCTAAACCGGTTCCACCACTGACTCTATCTCTTGCATCAGACTGCCTAAAAAACGGCTCACATAGCTTATCAAGCTGGTTATTTGGCACGCCTGGGCCATCATCACATATTTCAATATGCACGGCATCACCATGCGATAGTTTTATACTTATTGTGTTATTTGCATATTTAATGGCATTACGAAGTAGGTTTTCAAGCGCGCTGGCAATCAGGGCTTCATCGCAGCTAATGGTTACGCTTGCATCGCCTGTTATTGTTAACTGCTTATCATATTGTTTTGCTTCAAATTTTGCATCGTTTAAAACATGTTCAACAATAACGTTTAGTGATTGCTTTTGCATTGCAAGGGTTTGGCTTTTTGCTTCTAAACGAGACACTTGAAGTACATCAGCAATCATTTGATCGAGTTGATTAGCCTCTTTTTCTATTCGTAGTAAATAAGACTGACTTGCTTCATTTGCTTGCATTTGTGCAAGGCCTGTTGCCATTTTTAAGCGAGTAAGTGGCGAACGTAACTCATGGGATATATCAGCAAGCAAGCGTTTTTGTGAGCTTATTAATAGTTCTAGCTGGTTTGCCATACTATTAAAGTCTCGACCAAGTACCCCTAGCTCATCTTTTCTATTAGTTGAAATAGCAGCACGTGCGCTTAAATCGCCAGAAGATAGTTTTATAGCTGCTTTTTTAAGGCTGTTAATTGGTGCAATTAAGTTACGACTAAACAAAAAGCTCAAAATTAAAGAGGCAATAATTGCAATAGATACTTTGATCCAGCCGGGCATTAGCTTTAAGCGTATAAACAGAGGTGGCTGATTGTTTATGTCTATTTCATATAAATAAAATACTCCTTCGGGGACGGTTAATTGAACTGGCCCAAAGGCTTGATATTGCTCAGTGAAAACAATTTGCGGTGGCATGTTTTTGGTAAAATTAAGAAGGCTTAGGTCTATGTTTATAGGTGTTTCTTTATTAGTAAAAGAAATATCAGATTGCTCAGCGCTTAAATATAAAAGCTTACGTTTAGATAAGCGTGGATGCGAAAGAATGCTCTCAAGCGAACGTTTATGCTTATATGCAGAGCGCTCAATACTTCTTGCGGTATAAGCTAGGTTTTTTCCCATCGGGCCATGTAAGGGTTCATTACTTACTAAGTTCAGTACACTGATATTACTTAAAAAAACAAGCGCAGTAACGGTGCCAATAATGGTTAGCCAAAACCAAACAAATATTTTAAAAAATAAATAATGCCTAGGGTGCTTAAGCCAAGATAAAGCGCCTGATTTATT
>NZ_BADX01000068.1:0-29006 GCF_000241365.1 Pseudoalteromonas sp. BSi20480
TTTGATTTTTGCCCGTTTTACTTAGTTATTTTGGTATAGCATAAAAATCATAAAACGTAAGGAAAGTGCTATGGAAAAAGCTTCGAACCTTGAAAGTAAAATGTATGTGCTAGACACCAACGTACTCCTCCATGAACCCCTCGCTTATTTGTCTTTTCAAGAACATAACGTGGTTATTCCGATGACCGTACTTGAAGAGCTTGATCATATTAAAGATAGAAAACACGATGTAAGCCGCGATGCCCGCGTTGCAATTCGTGGTTTAGATGAGGTACTCAAAAACGCAACCCCTGAACAAATGCTACAAGGTGTAGCCTTACCCAGTAATAAAAAAGCAAAGTCGAGCTCTGCCGGTACGCTCATTATTGTTAACGATCATTTATTCGCAGATTCAATTTCGGGTTTGCCAGGCAATGAAAACGACCATCGAATTATTAACTGTGCTGTATATTTACAAAAGCAGCATAGCGATTCAAAAGTGATATTGGTTACCAAAGATATAAACATGCGCTTAAAAGCTAAAGGTGCAGGGCTTAAATATGTAGAGGATTACCGAACAGATCAGCTTATTGATGATATTAATTTGCTCACTAGCGGTTATAAAAAAGTAGAGGGTGATTTTTGGGAACATGTAGGGCAATGCAATACAGAGCAGCACGGGCGAGATACGTTTCATCATGTGCCTAAAAATTTAATACCCGATGTATTTTGTAATGAGTATTTACTTGACGAGAGTAATCACTTTGCAGCTAGGGTAAAATCGTTTGATGATAAGCACATTACTATAAAAGATATTAGTGTTGAGCGGTTAATGCATCATCATGCATGGGGCGTTAAGCCCAAAAATATTTATCAGGGTATGGCGCTTGATGCATTACTTGATACTAGCATTGAACTGGTGATTTTAACGGGTCCCGCTGGATGTGGGAAAACAGGTATTACTGCAAGCTTTTTTTCAATATTTGTGCAGACCTCTTCGAAAGCCAAGAGATTACTTAATAATTTAAGTTATAGGTTTAAGCTAAATCAAACTTCAGCTTGTCTTTCATTAGGTATCGCTTAATTAAAGTAGTCGCTATACAAAAAATAAATCAAGGATTTAACCTGCAAGAAAGCACTAATAAAAATAATAAGCAAAGGTAAATCTTAAATGCTAGTTAATCAAAATTGTTCTCAAAGGAGAACTAATATGAAGAATTCAAATGAAAATAGAAGTCCACGTGTATTAGATACATCTGCATTAGTACATGATCCAAAATCTCTTCTTAGCTACAAAGATGATATTTACATCTGTCTAACGGTTCTTGAAGAGCTTGATAACCTAAAGGAAAGAACCAATAAATCTGTAAGTGCAGATGCACGAATGTGTATAAGAATGTTGGAAGACATCATAAATGGACATACAGCTGAGGAAATGGAAGTAGGTATTCCTTTACCATCTACCGAAACAGCCCAGAGAGGAAAGCTTTTCATCGGGATTGACACTCAGCTGGATATGGCTAAAGAGTTAAAGCACGGGATAGGAAGTGACGCTGATAACAGAATAATTAATTATGCTTTATATCTTCAAAAACAACTCGATAAAGACGTAACAATTGTTAGCCGTGATATTAATATGCGATTGAAAGCTCGAACAGTTGGGGTTAGGGCTGAGGACGTTGCCGTAGATAATCAAATATCAGATATTGATCTTTTATACACAGGGGTACAAGCCTTTGAAGGAGATCTTTTTGATCGAATTAAATCAGATAAAGACTTCAAGGTTTCAGGAGAAGTTTATACTTTCCCAATAAGTCTATTTAATGATGAAGTCCAGCCAAACATGTATTGGTACGATGAAGCTGAACACATTGGGCGAATTTCAGAAGTTACAGATAATGAGGTATACACAAAGTTATTGCCGCGTAAGCATGAAAAAGTATGGGGCATTTTGCCTAAAAACCAGCGCCAAGCGGTAGCTTTAAGTCAATTAACAGACCCTTATTATGACTTAAATATCATCCTTGGCCCAGCTGGCTCCGGAAAAACTTTTTTAGCAGTTGCGGCGGGGCTACATCAAGTATTGGAGTTGAAAAAGTACAAAAAAATAGTCGTTGTGCGCTCAAGAGACTTCATGGACGACGATCCGGGATTCTTACCGGGGGATTTAACAGAAAAATCGATGCCTCTACTTGCAGGCATTACAGACGCACTTATTTCGATGCACTCTAGTGATAATCATGAAGGAAATATTCACGCTACAGTTGAACATGTGATCGAAAGAGCTAATATAGAATTTACCAGTATGGCTTACTTTAGAGGCCGTTCAATAGACGATGCTGTGTTAATTATTGATGAAGCTCAAAACATGACACGTGCTCAGATCAAAGGGATGCTTAGTCGGGGAGGAAAGAATTGTCGTACAATCGTACTCGGTAACCTAGCTCAGATAGATGATAAGTTCGTAACAGCCGCCTCAAGTGGAGCCTCTGCTGCCGTAAATGTATACCGTCACTATGAAAAAGGATCAGTTCTTATCTTTGATGAAGTAGAGCGCAGTAGCTTGGCTGAATTCACCGAAAAGAACATGTAGAGATCAAACTACAATTCACTTTTCATTATAATATTGCGACAATAGCCACTGCTTTTTGCAGTGGCTTTTCAGAGAAGCCTGTTTCCACATATGCGGACGAAATGGATTTACTCTGAGTTTAAAAGATTAATCATACATTGAAGATGTAATAACTTAGGTGCTGTGGACCTTAGTTGTTATATTTTGGTGTGCGTATGTCTTTTGAATCAGAAGCGCTTATAAGCAATGTAAAGCGTCAGGCAAAGAGGTTGTCAAAAAAATTATTAATTCCCCTTGGGCAGGCCCAAGAAGGAGTATCTATTTGTCTTTATGGCTGTGATAGTTACAGCGATTTACTAGTAAAAATAAAAGCTGAATCTTTTGACAATCCATTGATAGCGCTGTCTGCTCTCTCTCCAAACTCGGAAATATTTTTGGTAAAAATATTAGCTAGCCACCTAGATAGCATCATTGGAAATTTTGAAAAAAAATTTCCCGGTTCCAATATAAATGAAGAAATGGTCGTATCCCTTTTTGGGCTTGAGTTTGACGAGTTTAAAGGCAAATTATCTACCTAAGAATTGTACAAATACGTAAGTTGCCATTTTATTTATTTGAGATAATATGAAATGAAGGCTGACCGGACAGCCTATGCTTACACATGGTTTTTTTAATCATGAACAATGAAGCGGAGCATCCGAGAAAATTTGGTGATTCAAACTGAACAAACATCGTGTCCCGTAGGCCGTTGTTTATTCGTCATGTCGTTTGGAGAACTAAATGATTTTGCTTGAGCAATTACATACTAAACTTCAATATCAGGCCAAAATTTTTGCTTGGCTACTTGAGATTCCCGAATTAATAGCAGCAGGGTTATTCGCGAGAGGTGTTTATAATTTCGCTAATTTTTCGGCTGCTGAACAAAGCCTGCGACACGAATATTCAAAAAATAATCTTCATGCCATTTTTGAACATGACACACTAAAATATATTTTCATTGGTGAAGTTGATGACGATGAGTTGATTGATGAACTTCACAAAGAAATTGAAGTGATGTCGGCAAGAATATTGTCACTTAATCTTATAGAAAAGCCACAATTGCAAATAATCTCAGCGATTTATAAATCAATGGGGTTACTTGATGAGTCTCGGTTTATTGTAAACACAGGCGCTGAATTCCAATTAAATTGGAAACCTTATTTTAGTACACTGACTGATCCTACAGAAGTGCTTTATGCTGATTTGTTGGTTCATACGCGAACATTTAGATTGGTCGCTTCAAAATATCCACTGAGTAAGTTGTCATACGACAATATAAGTACTTATCTTTCAAGAAGACTTAAACAAGATAGTAATCTCCATAAGGCTACTTTAGGTGCGGAAAGAAACAAAATTGAGAAACATAAAAATTGGCTTCAGAACAACCTGAAAAGTGCCTTTGGTGACGTATTACAAAATGGTAGTGAAACCCCAGCGTTTTATCACATACGACGTAAGCGATACCTTGTATTTGGTTTTATGCTGCCCACAGAAAAAGCTAAAAAAATAAATACAGAGCTGCCTAAGCTAAATCTATTAGTCAAAAATACTAAGGAATTTCAGAAATACATTATTAAAGTTGAACAACAGTCTCTAGTTTTTGAAGCTCACCGCATCAGTACCTCATACGCGAATCATGAAGTTCTCACAGATATGCAAATTGAGCAAAAGAAAATCTTAATGTCACACACTGATGCTAGCAATGACTGGTTTGCCTTAAAAGGTACTCGCTTTTCCGTGGGTTTTAGACCGATCAAGGTAAAAGAGGCGGTATAAGCTGATGGAAAAAACATTTTTAGTCGATGTAAGTATTGTTTCTGTTTTTGGCAGTCTGGGCGCTAATAAGGCTTATTTAGGCGATGTGTTAGCTGGTCAGGTAATCGAAGATGAAACATTTAGATTTCGTCCCTATGAGCAAATTGTTACCTCCATAATTGTTAGCAAAAGATTTGTTGATAACAAGATGGAGGTCATCACACACAACGGTAACTGCTATTCACTATCCGATAAGCCCAAATTATTCAGTGTAACGACTGATGAACTCGCTACTATGCGCTTAGGACAATATACACCTGAAACGATTTTAAAAATGAGATAGCTCAAATAACGTATATTTTTAAGTATAAATTTTAAAAAAATCATGTAATAAATTTGCTTTGAATTGAATGCGCAATAAAAAGTAAAGCTACAAACCAGACTAAAATAACCGCAATTGCGCTAATATAGCTTATTGGCTTTTCGTTATATTGTTGAGCTTTTATTTTTGCGATTCGTAATATTTTTTTTGGGGGTTAAATAAATAATTAGTGCAAAACCAAGAGGCAGAATTATAAAGTCATCTATCAACCCCAATATTGGTATGAAATCTGGAACTAAGTCTATCGGGCTTAGTGCGTAAGCTGCGACTATAATTGCAATGGCTTTTACATACTGTAGTGGTACAGTGATTTTGGCCACTACAGTTAAGATTGTAATCCCACACAAAACGTCACTTAAGTGTGAGATATTCGTTCATTATAAAAATTTTTCTATCTAGATAATTCTTTTATTTTCTTCCTAGAAAACCAACTGTATAAAACAGGCAGCACAAATAATGTTAATAAGGTTGCCGTAATTAATCCTCCGACAATAACACTTGCTAAAGGACGTTGTATTTCAGCACCAACACCGCTAGACATTAACATTGGGATTAAGCCCAATGCTGAAGTGATAGCCGTCATTAATACGGGTCTTAATCTAGAGGTTGCGCCATCAAAAACGGCTTTGGAGGTGTCTAACCCATCTTTAATACGTTGATTGATGCTCTCTACCATTACTACACCGTTTAATACTGCAACGCCGAATAAGGTAATGAACCCCACCGAGCTAGGCACTGATAAGTATTGGTTTGACAAATACAGAGAAAACACACCACCAATCACAGCAAGAGGTACATTGACTAGTATCAACATAGCCTGACCAACGGAGCCAAAGGCAAAGTAAAGCAATAGTGCTATTAACCCTAATGATAAAGGAACCACTATAGCTAATCTTTTTTGCGCACGCTGCTGGCTTTCAAATTGTCCACCAATAGAAATAGAATAACCGGAAGGCAAATTAACCTTTTTAGCTATTATCTCTCTGATATCAGCTACAACACTACCCATATCTCGATTTTGGACGTTTGCTTGAATAACCACTCGTCTTTGTACATCATCGCGCCTGACTTGCGGTGGACCAGACTCAAATGAAACGGATGCAACATCACCTAAGCGCACCCAAGCCCCAGTTGGTGATTGAAGTCGAATATCTGAGATAGCTTCTTTGTTTCGACGATATTCTTCTTCTAAACGTACATAAATATCGTAGCGTTCATTGCCGTTAATAATTTGCCCTGCCTCGACGCCACCAATGCCGTCTCGCACAACCTCCATTACGTCGATAACGGACAGGCCAAATCGTGACAATTCCTGTCTATTAGGCTTGATCACTAATTGAGCTTCACCAGCAATTTGTTCTAAAGCGACATCTCTAGCACCTTCAACTTCTTTAATTGCAGCTTCAATTTCCTGACCTTTATTGGCTAACACATCAAGCTCTGGTCCAAATAGCTTGATCGCTAATTGCGCTTTTACACCTGATAATAATTCATCAACACGAGTGGCAATGGGCTGAGAAAAGTTAAGTAGCAACCCCGGAAACTCTTCCAGTGACCTTTCCATTTTAGCTTGAAGTTCATATCGATTAGAAGCGCTTGTCCACTCAGAAACTGGTTTTAATCCTATATAAATTTCTATGTTGTTCACAGGCTCTGGATCTCCACCTATTTCAGCTCGTCCAATTCTGCTCAGGGCATAAGTTACTTCAGGAAAGGTCATTAATTTTTCTTCTAGAATTGGAGCAACAGTAAGTGCTGTATCTAAACTAGAAGAAGGAGCGAGGGTTGCTCTTAAATTAATCGTCCCTTCCTCTAGCTCAGGAACAAATTCAGTGCCAATAAATGGCACTAATGCAAATGCAGAGATAACTAAAACAAGTGAAGCTGAAATGACTAACTTCGTGCGTTTTAATGCGAAAGTAAGCCCTTTTCTGTAAAGTTTGTCTAAAGGTTTTAGTACGAAACTTTCTTTTTCTTTTACACCAGTTTTAAACAGATAAGTAGCCAGAGCAGGCACAACAAACAAGGCCACCATGATGGCAGATACTACCGCTAAGATGATACTGATTGCCATAGGTTGAAAGAGTTTTGCTTCTACCCCTTCGAAGCTAAATAATGGCGTAAATACCACTAAGATAATAGACGCTGCAAAAAATACCGGACGGGCGACTTCTTTGCCTGCTTCCTTGAGACGCAATTCAATACCGTGATCATCATGCTCAACATCGTGTGGGTCTGTGTCAGAGGCAGGAACTCTAGCGTGAACACTGTCTGAGTTAGTTGAATCTGGCTTATTTAAATGTTTAAACATGTTTTCAACCATCACCACCGAACCATCGACCAACATACCAATAGCCACAGCAATTCCACCCAGTGACATAAGGTTGGCAGAAATACCCCACCAAGCCATGATCATCAAAGCAATGCCAATTGAGATAGGAATTGAAATTAAAACCAAAAAGGTTGCCCGTAGGTTCATTAAGAAAAGCGCCAGTACAATACAGATGAAAACAAAAGCTAATGCTAGTGCTTCAACGACGGTATTAACTGCTTTCTCAATTAAATCAGCTTGATCATAGAAGGGTTCAAAGCGAACGCCTTTTGGAAGCGCTTGATTAATTAGTGGTATTCTTGCATTGATTCCATCAATGGTGGCCTTAGTGTTTGACCCCATCCGCTTCAATACAATACCTGAAACCACTTCACCTAGATTCTCGACTTTGCCCTCTGCTGTTTTGCGAGTCATGGTAACAGCGCCTTGTCGAATTTCGCTGCCCATTCCAACTTTTGCTATGTCAGAAACGGTTATTACTGTTCCATCGAAGGTTTTTACTGGTACTTGCTTGATATTACCGATGCCAGCATCTCCACTTTCAAACCACCCCGTACCTCGAATGACCAGTTGTTCTTGGCCTCGATTCATATACCAGCCGCCAACATTGGCATTATTGCTATCTAGGGCAGTGACGACATCTTCTTGGGTTAGGTCGTATTCAAGAAGTTTTGAAGGATCAATGTTTACTTGGTATTGCCTAACGTTGCCTCCAAAAGACAGAACGTCAGTAACACCATCGACGGGCATGATAAGTAGTTTGACAATCCAATCATTGAGACTTCTAAGTGCCATCGCGTCAAAACCAGCGTCTTTATCTGATATCAATAAATATTGAAATACTTGACCTAACCCAGAGGTGTTCGGTCCCATATTCGGTGTACCAACACCTTCTGGGATCAATTCTTTTGCCGCTTGAAGTCGTTCAAAGACAAGTTGCCTAGCAAAGTAAATATCGGTGCCTTCTTTAAAAACGACAGTGACACCAGATAAACCTGTTTTAGAAATCGAACGTACTTGCTCAACATCAGGCAAGGCGTACATCACAGCTTCTATCGGATAAGTAATAAGTTGTTCAACTTCTTCCGCTGCCAATCCGGGCGCTTCAGTATTCACGGCAACCTGAACGTTAGTGACATCAGGGAAGGCATCCAAATTTAACTTTGGAATAACCATTATTGCACAAACAATAGAGGCAAAAAGAGCGATTAAGATAAGGAGTCGGTTGTTTACGGACCAATCAATAATTTTATTAAACATTGTATTTCTCCTTAGTGGTTGTGCGGATCAAATCCGCCTTTTGCAATTTCAGAAGCAACAAAGAAAGCGCCTTTGGTGACAATTCGTGTTCCACTTTCAACGCCGATTATTTCCCTAAAATCACCTAAGGCTCGCCCTAATTCAATTTCTACAGCTTTAAATTCTCCGGGGTGGTCTTCAACGAATATGGTCCAATCACCATCAGCACCGCGGACCAAGGCTTCTTCCGGCACAGCCATTACTTTCTCTTGGGTTGAAAATTGAAAATAGACTTTTACAAACATACCTGAATGGAGGTTGTCGTCTTTGTTTTCGACTGACAGACGAACTATCCTCGTTCTAGTTAATGGATCGATAGTGTGCGCTTCTTGAATGACTTTTGCGTTGTAACTTTGCCCCTCTAATTTGACTATCCCCGGAGAGTTTTTGGACAAATCAAGCTTTTTATTAGGCGAAACTTTTGCTTCTACCCATAGTTGCTTTTCGTCTGCTAGCAACATCACAGTATCACCAGCATTAACGCGTTGTCCTTGGATAAAATCGTCTTGAAGCACTACGCCTTCACGCTGTGCTGTTAATGTATATTGCCCAAATGCTTTAATGTCTTTGTTAGAAATACTCTGAATTGCTTTTTCAGTTAACCCTAAAGCAATGAGTTTTCCGTAAGAAGCGTTGTAAGTTGTTTCAGCTAGCAACAAGCGGCTTTCGCTGACGGTTTTATTGCCTAGTTTTTTAATGCGTTGCCATTCTGTTGAAGCGATTAAATAGTCCGCTTGTGCTTGTGCCATCGCTTCACTAAATAATGTGACTAACTTTTGGCCTAATTCTACGTGTTCTCCAAGAGCTGCATGGCGACTAATAATGACCGATTCAGTACGAGGAGATACGACATAACTTCTGTAACCATTTGCCTTGATTTCACCGGGTGCGTATATCGAACTGTATTGATATTCTGGGATGACGCTTTCTACTTTGATGTTAGCAAGTGACATATTTTTCGGGCTAAGAGTTATACCTTCTTCATGTTCGTCTTCTTTATTCTCATTTCCGTGGTCATGGTCACCTTTTTCTTCCTTATGTCCTTTTTCGTGGCCGTGCTCGTCAAGATCTTCTTCTTGACCTTTTAGGCTTTCTCTTTCTGAGTACTCACTATGCTCAGGGTGTTCTTTAGCATGAACTCTCTCGTTCTCAGAGTGTTTATGTTCTTTTGTGTCTTGTTTGGAAAGCTTTGTGACAGAATCAGTAACATCTGACGACTGTGCAAAAGCATCATGACTTGTAGTAAGCCCTACTAACAGGCTGCTAATTACTACGGCTAATAATTTTTTACTAAATATTGTATTCATTTTTGTAACCTATATTTTTTATAAATTTAAGATTTCGCTTCTTTCGCTAATGAAAAATTAGCGCGTTCAAATCTCAAGTTTTGATAACTGACCTATACTTAAAACGAAGGATATTTCTGCAAGCTTAAATTGCTTTTCCAACCGGATGCCTGCATGAAGCGCTTCCGCGCGTTGATTTAATGCGAGTAAATAATCAGAAGTATTTATGTCACCAGCTTCCCAGCGTTTGTTGAGTAACTTTGCGCTGCTAGCCAACCTGCCTTGGGTGAGTTTGTGCCATTGCTGGTAGTAATTTTTACTGACAGTCAGCGACTCATAATTAGCTTTTGCTTCAAAAGACTGTTTTCGGTAAATTGAATGAAAGTGGGCCTCTGCTGCAATGGCTTCTGAATAAGCGGCTTTAACAGTATCTGAATAGTTATTTCTGATGTTTAAAGGAATTGAGAAAGTCACACCAACCAAGTCTTCATCTCCACTTTTACCTGCGCTAACTCCAATGGTTGGATTAGGTTTAGATTCCATAGTGGTTAGTTGAGCTTTAGATTGTTGCCCCTTCCATTGCGCTCTTGCGAGTTTAACTTTTGGATGATCCTCAACCCACTGTGAATCAAATGAATAGCTTGTTGCTCCAAAAGTAAATAAGGGTAAATTGGCGGTATTAGGCGTCCAATCTGGCAATAACTCCTGAACCTTTATCTCTGCATTTTTAAAAGCAATTTGAGACTCAGATATTTCACTAAAAATTTGCGACAAGTTTAAATAGACTAGCTCAGCGTCAAGTGGCTCTAGAAGTCCAGCTTTTCGTTTGTCTTCAACAATTCCAACGAGCGTTTGCAATTGCTCTTCTCTTTCTGAAAGTAACTGAGCAGCTTTTTTTGCTGCTTGCCAATTAACTAATGCAGTTAAGGCATTAGCCTTTTTAGAATCGAGTAGAGATAACAATTGTTGCTGGTTTGCATAAACATCAATTTCACCAATGGTTTTATTTGTTGATTGCTTATCCCAAAAATCTATCGTTTGACTGATACCAATAGAGTAATTATCAAAATCACCTTCTTTTTCATAGTTTGCTTCAAGCTCTGGGTTATATACGGCTTGAGTTAAACTTTTGGCTCTATGATTACTTGCATTAAGTAACTCTTTTGCCGCAACAACTTCGGGATCTTTATTTATTTGACTATCTAGCCATGAAATACTTTTCTGTTTGCCATAAGTGGCAACTGAAAAACTCACAGCCATGCATAAAGACAGGACTAAACCTGCATTTTTTAAATATATATACATAAAAGTTCTTAATTTTAAAATTAATAAACACGAACCCTTTATCCATTGTTAAAGAATAAATAGGTCATTAAAAATTAATCTAATTAAGAAATAGGTGGGCGATGTATCGCTTCTAGGAAGGCTTTTGTCTGGTCAAATTGATAAGGAGTTTTATTGATAATATTTAGCTTACCATCGACATTTGAATTACTGACTAAAATCCAAGATAAGTGGCTGCCACTGCAATGACCACAGTGATGACAATCCTTTACATCGTGCTGTTCATCATCTGTATTATCATTTAAAACATTTCGATCATCGTCATGATCATGTTGAGTTTGAAGGTGCTCTATATCTATCTGGTGATTCTCAGATGTTGCGGATACAACAGCAGTTAACGATTGCAAAACAATAGAAACGACTAATAGTATTTTTAGCACAACATTAAGGTTCAAAGTTATTACCTGTTAAATATAGTATTTAAAATACTAGCAGAAACTATTTACTTAAACTAGCCAATTTAGTTACTTCCCAATCTTTTCAAATTAAATAACTTTTTATTTGACTCTATAGCCACTATAGATTTTATACTTATTTTAATATTGTTTCGGAATGTTAAATATGTCAGAAAAATGTAGTGGTAAGTGTCAATCATCTCCTACCAACGAAGACGTAAAAATTGATACACAATTAGATAACTATAGTGGCGCGTTTGTCAGTACATATAAAGTGCCTCAAATGGACTGTCCTTCAGAAGAGAGATTGATCAGATTAGCACTTGACTCAATTCAGCCTTCAGTTGGATTGCAGTTTGATATTCCTAATCGCTTAGTCAAAGTTTTTCATGATGAAAATTTAGATGAGATAACAAAAAAGTTACAACAACTTAAACTCGGTGCAGAGTTAGAGTCAACTAAACAAAGTTGCAGTACAGAAGCTGCAAAAGCAAAAGACTTAGACCCAAAAAAATGAGATGAAAGAAGCATCAACCCTAAAATGGTTGTTAGCCATTAATGGAGTCATGTTTTTTATAGAAGTAATTGCTGGGATTATTGCACAGTCTGCTGGCCTAATTGCAGACTCATTAGATATGTTTGCTGATGCTGCTGTGTATGGTTTAGCTATTTATGCCGTAGGTAAAAGTATTAGCATGAAACTTAGAGCAGCACATATATCTGGTGTGCTTCAAGTTATTCTAGCGCTAGGTGCTTTGAGCGAAGTCGTAAGACGCTTTGTTTACGGTAGTGAACCGATCTCTTCTTTAATGATGATATTTGGTGGAATAGCACTAATCGCTAACGTTGCTTGTCTGTTTTTGATATTTGGCAACAAAGAAGACGGCGCTCATATGAAAGCGAGTTGGATTTTTTCAGCAAATGACGTTATCGCAAACGTTGGTGTAATTTTAGCTGGCTTATTAGTTACAGCAACAAGCAGTCGTTATCCAGATTTAGTGATTGGTTTGATAATTGCTCTTGTCGTTTTAAACGGTGCTCGCCGCATCTTACAGCTAAAGTATTAAGCAGAGAAATGAAAATAATGCACTCATCGTATATCAAATCAAATATATCATACGTGATAATGATTTTAATCGCGGTGCAATCTGTGTTTTTTTCGCTAGAAGAGCTTGAAGTAAACTTAATTGAAAGTTCTTTTAATACATCACTAACTGAGTCTATTACCCCGCTAAAATCTCCAGAAACCTCCAATATATTTGAGGTGAGTAATAGCAACACTTCAATTGATAATTGTAATTTTTGTTGCTGTTGTCACTTATTTTTAAATGCAGATTATTCTTGTAACATTTTACAAACAATAGAATATTTCCTTACCTACGCCTTAGTTTCTCCTGAGCTAAAAGGCTATATCTCGGTGCCATTCCGCCCACCTAAATACGCCTAAATTTTATAGAAAATTATGAAAGGTCAAATGTTAATGACCGAAAAAAACATATAAATTTATAGGAAAGTATACATGGCACTTAATACCTGTGTGCATCGCAAGATAGCAATTTTGAGGTGTGTAACACCTCGGCTTAAATATATCGCGTTTCTCGCGTTGTCACTTTTTACATTTAATGTTTATGCCTTTGAAAAGCAGTTAAATCTTCAAGAGGCAATTCAGTGGACGCTTAAACAAAATCCTGAACTCAAAATATTTGATTTCAAACAAACCGCATTAACAGGACAAGAACAAACAGCAAGTTTAAATCCTGCTTATGAACTAGAAGTTGAAGCTGAGAACTTTGCAGGCTCAGGTGAATTTAATGCATTCGACAGTGCTGAATTAACAGTCGCTCTATCTTCGGTTATCGAAATGGGAGATAAACGCTCAGCGCGGATTGGACTTGTTTCAAAATCAAGAGCACTACTCAATGCTGAGAAAGAAGTCTCTGCGCTTAATTTAATGGCTCAAGTCACTGAGAAGTACGTGGAAGTACTTGCAGCCCAACAAAGAGTTATATTGGCAGAAAATGCTTTGAGCTTAGCACAAGAAACGTTAGAGATTGTATCTCAGCGTAACCGCGCAGGTGCTACTCCTGAGGCTGAAGTGAAACGCTCAAAAGCAGTTATTGCTCAGGCTAACCTCACCCTTCAATCTGAACAAAAGCGCTTGGAATATCTAAAGCTTTCTTTATCAGCTTACTGGGGAGAAACATCAGTGTCATTCTCTAGAGTAACTGGAGATCTGTTTCAGTTTGGCAATGATAGTGATTTTAGTAGTCTCTTTGCGAAATTAGAGAAAAACCCTGCTATTCAAGTTTATGCAAGTGAGCAGCGACTAAAAGAGGCCGAATTACAGTTGGCTAAAACAGAGTCAACGGCCAATATCAAATGGTCTGTTGGTGTTAGGCGCTCTCAAGAAGTCAATGATACGGTACTGGTCGCTGGCTTTAGCTTACCTTTGTTTGCTGAAAAGCGAAATTCTGGTGCAATCGCTAGTGCGCTAGCAGAGCGTGACCAAGTTGCCATAGAGAAAGAGGCGACTAAGTTGAGGTTTAGAAATCACTTACTACGAGCATACTCCAATAGAAAACAAGCCATATTAACAGCTAATTCATTAAAGCAGTCGGTTATCCCAATGCTTGAAGATGCACTGGAAGATACTCAAGACGCCTATCAAAAAGGTCGATATGGATATCTTGATTATGTATCGGCTAGACAAGAGCTGTTAAATGCTCGGCGAACCCTCATTGATGCGGCATCTGCTGCCCTAATTTATGGCGCAGAGATAGAAAAACTAACAAACGAAGCGCTGTCACTCTAAATAAACATCACTTTAAGTTTAATAACAATTTATTGATTCAGTTATTAACTGAATCGTTTAGGAATTCAAAATGAAAAACTATTTACTCGCACTATTGATTTTTATTGGGTATCTATCACCCATTCAAAGTGTTATCGCTAGTGAAGATGAACATGAAGGCGAAGAAGGCATTAGCAAAATAAACAATAACATGGCAAAAAGGCTTGGTGTTGAAACAGCCTATTTAGCTTCAAAAACGTTGAACCAAACTATCCCTGTATACGGCGCTACGACGATAGGCGCTGAACAATTATTTCAAGTTGGCGCTAGATATAACGGCGTTATAAAGACAATTAACTCCACTGTTGGTGATAAGGTAAAAAAAGGAGATCTATTGGCCGTTATTGAATCTAACGAAAGCTTAAATACCTATAAAATAACGTCCCCTGTTTCTGGGGTAGTTTTACAGAGAAATGGAAATGTTGGCGGTATCACGCAAAACACTAGCTTGTTTGAAATCGTCAATTTTGACACCTTGTGGGCTGAATTTAAGGTGTTTACCAGCCAATATAATCAAATCAAAGTCGGTCAGCATGTTGATATTGAGCAAGGTGAACACGCATTCAGTTCAGTCATCACTAATATTATTCCAGCTAAAGACCAACCTTATGTATTGGCACGGGTACGATTAAACAACACTGAGTTAAAGCTAACGTCAGGTCAATTATTAAAAGGCAACGTCAAAATAAATCAATTCAAGGTGGATTTAGCCGTTGAGAAAGTTGCTATCCAAGAGCTAGGTGGACAATTAGGTGTATTTGTTAAAGAAGATGAAGAGTACGAATTTGCACCGCTTGTATTAGGACGTTCAGATAAGAACTATATCGAGGTTATTGGTGGCCTCAGTAAAGACACTGAATATGTAAACAAAAACAGTTATCTGATAAAAGCAGATATATTGAAATCTGAAGTAGAAGACGACGATTAGGAGACGCAATATGATTGAATCAATTTTGCGTCTTGCAATAAATAGGCGCTATTTAGTATTAAGCTTGCTGATGGTAATCATCGGCGTTGGTATGTGGAGTTATCAAAAACTTCCCATTGATGCTGTTCCAGATATAACAAACGTGCAGGTACAAATAAACACTTCTGCCCCCGGTTATTCACCTTTGGAAGCGGAACAAAGGGTGACCTTTCCTGTAGAAACAGCCTTAGCCGGATTGCCAAAGCTGTCTCACACCCGCTCCCTGTCAAGATATGGATTATCTCAAGTAACCGTTATCTTTGAAGAGGGAACCGATATTTATTTTGCTCGCAACTTAATCAATGCAAGATTAGCTGCGATAAAAGGCGTTATTCCCTCTGGCTTAGAGCCAGAAATGGGTCCTATTTCGACAGGGCTTGGCGAAATATTTATGTATACCGTACAAGCTTCTCCTGACGCTAAAATGCCTAATGGAGAGCCTTATACCGCTATTGCCTTAAGAGAAATACAAGACT
Organism: Pseudoalteromonas sp. BSi20480; assembly: GCF_000241365.1. Taxonomy (NCBI): domain Bacteria; kingdom Pseudomonadati; phylum Pseudomonadota; class Gammaproteobacteria; order Alteromonadales; family Pseudoalteromonadaceae; genus Pseudoalteromonas; species Pseudoalteromonas sp. BSi20480. Next base: position 15,678 of record NZ_BADX01000068.1, read on the forward strand.
GGATCATTAAACCGCAATTGGCTCAAGTTAAAGGCGTCATTGAGGTCAACAGTATCGGCGGCTACAACAAGCAATATCACATAACGCCTAAACCCGAAAAATTACTTTTTCATCAGGTAACCTTTGAAGAAATATCTGATGCATTACGTAAAAACAATGACAACCGTGGCGCAGGTTATATCGAACAAAACGGACAGCAAGTGTTAGTGCGCTCCATTGGGCAACTTGAGACAATAGATGAGATCCTCAATGTCATCATCAAAAAGTACAATGGTATTCCTGTAAAAATAAGTGATGTTGCCAATGTTGCTATTGGCAAAGAACTTAGAACAGGGGCTGCTACTCGTAATGGCATTGAGACAGTGCTTGGTACAACCATGATGCTGATTGGTGAGAATTCTCGCACCGTTGCCTTAGCAGTTGAACAGAAGCTCAGCGAAATACAAAAATCTCTGCCAAAGGGCATTACCGCTGAGCCTGTTTACGACAGAACAACATTAGTAGATAAAGCGATTGCAACCGTTACCAAAAACCTCGTTGAAGGTGCGCTTTTAGTTATTGTTGTGTTATTTATTCTACTTGGAAATTTACGTGCAGCTCTCATTACCGCTGCTGTTATCCCTATTTCCATGTTAATGACAATCACAGGTATGGTGCAAGCAGGAGTATCTGCCAATTTAATGAGTCTCGGCGCATTGGACTTTGGCTTGATAGTGGACGGGGCTGTAATCATCGTTGAAAACTCTGTCCGTAGGTTAGCACAGGCCCAACACAACGGTCATAGGCAAGACTTAAGAGAACGCCTAAATACCGTTTTTGAAGCCACTTCAGAAGTGATACGTCCAAGCTTGTTTGGTGTGGCAATTATCACTGTTGTTTACATCCCCATTTTCACGCTAACTGGCGTTGAAGGGAAAATGTTCCACCCTATGGCGGCAACTGTCGTTATGGCGTTAATTTCCGCAATGATCCTTTCAGTTACACTGGTTCCTGCTGCTGTAGCTGTGTTTATGAAAGGTAAAATCAGCGAAAAAGAAAGTGTAGTTATTCGTTCAACCAAGTCTATTTATGAACCATTGTTAAAAATGGCGATGAAATTTCGTTGGATTATTGTTTCATTCTCAACGCTGTTAATGGGGTATAGCCTTTGGTTAGCAACTACGCTTGGGACAGAATTTGTTCCTCAATTAAATGAAGGTGATATTGCACTACAGGCATTAAGAATTCCATCGACTGGCCTAGAGCAATCAGTAGAAATGCAAGAAGTACTTGAGCAACGTATTAAAGCGTTTCCTGAAGTTGATAAAGTATTCTCGCGCATCGGCACACCAGAAGTAGCAACTGATCCAATGCCACCGAGTATTGCTGATATCTTTGTTATTTTAAAACCACGTAAAGATTGGGCCGAACCTTCAAAGCCAAAGAGTGAATTAGTTGAAGAAATGGAAGAGGTACTGAAAAACATTCCGGGCAACAACTATGAATTCACTCAGCCTATTCAAATGCGTTTCAATGAATTGATTTCTGGCGTTAGAGCTGATGTGGGCATCAAAGTATTTGGCGATGATTTGGATCGGTTATTACTTACCGCAAAAGATATTCTAAATATTGTGAAAACCGTAGATGGTGCAGCAGATGCCAGAATGGAACAAGTCACAGGTGTTCCATCTTTATCGGTAATCCCTAAACGCGAAGCACTTGGTAGGTATGGATTGAACGTTACCGAATTGCAAGACTGGGTTGCCACTGCAATAGGGGGGGAATCTGCGGGGATCATTTATGAAGGAGACAGACGATTTGAGTTAGTTGTTCGTCTACCGGAGCAAACTAGAACGGATATTGATGGTTTGAAATTTCTGCCGCTTCCACTTGAGAATGGTAACTATGTGCCACTTGAAGAAGTTGCAGAGCTTAAATCTGAGTCTTTACCTGCTCAAATTAGCCGTGAGAGCGGTAAAAGAAGAGTTGTGGTTACCGTCAATGTTCGTGGTAGAGATTTAGGCGGTTTTGTCAAAGAAGTGAAAGCTAAAATTAATCAGGAAGGAGAAATTCCAGCAGGATACTGGCTTGATTATGGCGGAACCTTTGAACAGCTAGAGTCAGCGAGTAAAAGATTAAGCTTAGTTGTGCCGATCACACTAATTGTTATCTTAGGTATTTTGGTTATTGCATTTGGTTCATTAAAAGATGCATTGATCATTTTCAGTGGTGTACCGTTAGCATTAACTGGGGGCGTAATTTCTCTTTATTTAAGAGACATGCCTTTATCTATTTCGGCAGGTGTCGGCTTCATAGCATTGTCAGGTGTTGCCGTATTAAATGGCTTGGTTATGTTGGCTTTTATTCGAGATCTTTGGCATGAAAAAGGCGACCTTTACGTAGCGATCATTGAAGGTGCCATCATTCGTTTAAGACCTATTTTAATGACGGCACTGGTCGCAAGTTTAGGTTTTATTCCAATGGCGTTAAACACTGGAATTGGTGCAGAAGTGCAACGACCACTAGCAACAGTTGTTATCGGCGGTATTATATCTTCTACAATTTTAACTTTGTTTGTATTGCCTATTTTATATCAATGGGCGCATGGCGCTGAGAGCAGTAAACAGCAATCTGACGAAATTTAAAAACAAAAAAGCAGCTTAATTTATGTTTAAGCTGCTTTTATATTTAATCTTTTTATTTTAATTTTTAAAGTTTAATTCGCATCATCTCGGCAAGTCTCTTTAGGAAACTCAAATTCAATGGTTGTATGAGACAAGCGATAGGCAGAAAGTCTCTTAGCCACTTGTTCCTTAAGTTTAATTAATTCATCAACGTCAATTTTTTCGACTAATTCTATGTGAGCGGTTAATACGTGACTTTCGCCATCTAACGACCAAAAATGCAGATGATGTACGCCATTAACTTCTGGAAGGTTAGTTAGCGACTCTTTTATACTTTCTTGAGTTTCTTCATCTGGCGCGGCCTGAAGAAACAAGACAATTGTTGATTTCAGATTTTTAAAAACATTGAACAAGATAAACAATGTGAAGCCAATAGATAGTAACGGATCTAAAATGGGCAAATCTACAAATAACAGCACAATAGATACAATAAGCACAGCAACCCAGCCAAGTACGTCTTCAAGCAAGTGCCATGTAAGTACTTTTTCATTTAAGGTTTCTCCAGCTTTTAATTTTAATACAGCATATCCGTTAACGGCAACGCCGAGTATCGCTAGCCCTAACATCCCCTCGACAACAGGCATTTCAGGATTGGACAACCTCGGTATTGCTTCAAATAAAACCCAAATAGAACCAATAATCAAAACGATACTATTTACCAATGCACCAAAAAGTGTAAGTCGGCGATAACCATAGCTGAATTTGTCTGATGCTTCTTTATCTGAAAAACGACTTAAAATCCATGCAAAACCTATAGAAAGACTGTCACCAAGATCGTGAACGGCATCTGCCATTATCGCAGTACTGTTGGTTAGCCAACCCCCAATAAATTCGATAATAGTAAATATCACATTAAGGAAAAATGCCCAGCCAATCCGGTCGTTTTTACCATGCTGATGACTGTGATTATGGTTGTGCATTTTGTACCTCCAGTACTGTCGTCTTTCTTATTTTGGCGACATTGAAGTTGATCAGGTGACGGATCACTCGCTGATACATCCAACGTTTAACGCCTGACAAATTAGTGCCTTTTTCTTGGTAGAACTTATCAGGAGAGTCATAAAGTCCGAAATCATCATGAATACCTTCTTTTTGAATATAGGTATCAGTTCCGCGCCAATTTGTATCTGGAGCAGAGAAGCATTTTGTCGCAACACCATAACCACAAAAGTTATCTTTTTCTTCGCTAAATTTCTGTTGTAACGAAGTGAGATATTGCTCATCCAAGATAAAGCCTTCTAAGTTGATCCAACGTCCATCAAAGTAAACCTCTACCCAACTGTGGATAATGTATTTCGGCGCTAACCAAAAGACATACGTTGGAATAGCACCTTTTTGCAATTGCTGAGCAATGGTGAACCCGTGAAATCGGCATTGAATACCTAACCCTCGTAACAAGGCCATCAGTAAGTTACCTTTGGTATTACATTGTCCGTAACCATCCGCTAAAACATTGCTTGCAGAAATGTCATCGCTTTCATTGTAGCCAAATAATATTTCATCTTTAACAAATTGGTAGGCCGCACCAATTTTGTTGAAATCATCCAAGCTTTTCCACCTTCGTTGATTTATGAGGGATTGGATATTTTTGTGTTCAAAATTGACTATGCTGGTCTTGGTTAGATACTTATCACACATTTTTACCCCTTATTAACTTGTATGCTTTAACTATAAAACCTATAGTAACTATAGAGTCAAGTTTATTGGAAAGGTTTATGAAAATTGGCGAATTATCGAAAACATCAGGCTGTTCAATACAAACAATTAGGTATTATGAAAGAGAAGGGTTGCTTTCAGATCCTGAGCGCTCTGAGGGTAACTTTAGGTTGTATTCCAATAAGGCGTTAAAAGAGCTGGAATTCGTTAAGCATTGTCGCAGCCTCGATATATCTCTTGATGATATCAAACGTCTTATTGAATTAAAGAATAAGCCAGAAGAAAGCTGCTCTAGTGTGAATGAATTGATTAAGCAGCAATTAAATTTAGTCAACAAACGCATGAAAGAATTAAAGGCCTTAAAAAATGAATTACAACATATGGCAAGTACATGCAATTCTGATAATACCATTGAAGGATGCGGTATTATTAAGTCGTTGGATAGTTAATCTAAATTCTGCTTTGAGCTATTCTTAGTCGCAAAGGCAATTATGAAAACCATCGGAAAATTAGCAAAGTCATTAAACTTAAACGTAGAAACTATTCGCTTTTATGAGCGAGAAGGACTTATTACACAACCTATAAAACCAATATCTGGTTATAGACAATATGACGAATCAATAACCGGACAACTTAGGTTCATCACAAAAGCCAAAGCGCTCGGTTTTACGTTAAGGGAAATCAAATTGCTAATGTCTATGGACAACAATTGCTCTCAAGTAGAGCTATTAAGCCGACAAAAACTAGCAATCATTCGAGACAAAATTAATGACCTTCAGCGTTTAGAAAAAGTAATTTTGGATATGACAAATACCTGTATGCAAAACGAAGATCCAACACATTGCCCCATAATTGATTCATTAAAATGATTGACTCCGTACTTGTGTACGGAGTTTACAGTGTTGGTAATATCAACCAATAGACTTTCAAATGATAAATAAAATATTAGACAAAGTAGGCTCTGGTGGCGTTTGGCTAGCGGCACTTAGTTGCACTGCCTGCTTCCCAGCATTAGGGTCACTTGCATCGGCTTTAGGACTAGGCTTTCTCTCTCACTTCGAAGGTATAGCTGTAAATACGCTTTTACCTATTTTTGCATCGTTGGCACTATTGGTAAACTTATACAACTGGCACAAAAATAAAAGCCATACCAGAGCTGTCTTCAGCATTCTAGGGCCTGTAGCAGTGCTATTAACGCTTTATCCTCTTTGGCAATATAATTGGAGCACATACCTATTTTACTTTGGTATTTGTTTAATGGTCGTTATGTCGGTTTTGGATATCGTAAAGCCAGTAAGGGAACAAACATGCAACTTATAGAGCTTAAATCGACTATTACATGTCCTGAATGTGGGCATAGTAAAATAGAAGAAATGCCAACCAACGCTTGTCAGTGGTATTATGAATGCGAATCGTGCAAAGTTTTGTTAAAGCCATTAAAGGGTGACTGCTGTGTTTATTGTTCATATGGAACAGTAAAGTGCCCACCCATTCAAGAAGGACAAAATTGTTGCACGAACTAGCGGATGTGATTGTTTAATTTGTGCTAACTATTGTGATTATATAAGGACAGCTTTAGGCTCATATCTACCAAAGCTATAAGGTTACAAAGGTCGCTTAATCCGAAAAAGTGATCATTGTTCTTATCATTAGGGTTAATTCAATCGACTAAAAAATAGTTTTTAATTTACATTGAGCGAAATATACATTAATATTTTTTCGGTATTTTATCTAGAGAACTTTATGTTTAAACCTCTTTCAAAAGTCTTAGTTGTTGTAGCTATGCTGATTGCCTTTGTAGGGCAAGCATTTGCGTATTCTGCTGTGCCTTGCGAAATGTCATTAGGTTCTCACGAATCACACATGAACATGGAACATTCCAAGATGAGTCATCATGAAGGAATGGATCATGGTGATATGAATAAAAGCAGTAACGGTCAATCAGAAGATTGTTGTGATGTTGAATGTGTTTGTCCTACAAATGCTTGCTCATCTACGACAGTCCTAAATTCCAGTATTGATTCGACAGATATTCAAATATTCAGTGAATCTGTAGCTGCTCTGCAATCTAAACAACCTCATTCAATTTCCACTTCCCTTTATCGTCCACCAATTTTTGCCTAATACAGGATTAGTGCGTCCAAATTTCGCGCACATGTAATTAATTTTTCTGTTAGTCAATATAGCGTCGTAGCGCTATAGATATTTTCCAGCGATGTCTGGGGGCAAAAATGATCAATAAGTATTTAAAAATAGCAGTAGTAATGCTGCTTTCACCTGCGTTTGCAAACGCCAACGAACATAACCATGCAGACAATCACGACGTAACACCTTTGGAGTTAATCGTTTATAAAACCCCTACTTGTGGGTGTTGTAAAAAATGGATAACTCATATTGAAGACAAAGGGATCGTTGCACATTCCAAAGATTTCCGAAACATCAGCAATATCAAAACTAAGTATGGGATCAAACCTAATTACCGTTCATGTCATACAGCGGTTAGTCGAAATGGCTTTGCCTTTGAAGGACATGTCCCCGCTAAATTTATTCAGCAGTTCTTGACAGAAGAACATCCCAATGCCATTGGGCTTTCAGTTCCAGCAATGCCAGTTGGCTCTCCCGGTATGGAAGTCGGTGACCGCTTTATGCCATACAACGTGTTAATTCTATTTAAAGATGGAACGAGTAAAGTCTATGCAAAAGTTAAGACATACGAGGAGCAATTCTAATGAAATTGAACTCTTCAAACCTTACTTCACTTTCAACTGCATTAATACTCGGCTTATCTGTATTCTCAGCTCAAGCTGAGAAAGTAGTGTCGCTTGAACAAGCTATCACCTTAGCTCAGCAAAATGATCCTTGGCTTCATGGTAGCCGATTGAAACAAAGTGCAGTTGAAAATAGAAGTATTGCTTCAGGTACTTTGCCTGATCCGAAAGTATCGCTAGGGATAATGAATTTACCAACAGATACTTGGGATTTAGATCAGGAAGGAATGACTCAGCTAAAGGTTGGCGTCTCTCAAATGTTTCCGAGAGGCGACAGTCTAGAGATCAAGCAAGACCAGTTACAAATTGAGTCCACGAAATTTCCACTGCTACGAGAGGATCGTAAAGCTAAGTTGAAAAGCCAAGTGTCACAACTTTGGTTAGATGCTTACTTAGCCCAGAAAACTATTAAATTGATTGAAGATGATTGGTCTCTCTTTGAGCAGATGGCGGAAGTGGCTAAAGCTAGCTATTCAAGCGTTGTTGGTAAAACTAGACAGCAAGATGTTATTCGTGCTCAATTGGAAATAGTGCAGTTAGATGACAGATTAACTTCGCAAAAGCAGAAACTAGAAACGACAATCGCTCGCCTTAATGAGTGGCTTCATATTTACGATGCTGACCGATTGAATGAATCATTCAACTTTGACGCGCAACCACTAGAGTTTAGCGTCTCAAAAGAATTGCCTTCGATTCAATTGAATAATCCAACAGTCCTAAAAGCATCTAATTACTCAAGAAATCTATTGGCTCAGGCTCTTGCTAATCATCCAGCCATACTTGCAATTGATGTAAAACGCAAATCTTCAGAAAAAGGTGTTGAATTAGCTAAACAGCAATATGAGCCGCAATGGGGTGTTAATGCTAGCTATGCCTATCGTGACAATATGCCTTCTGGTGATAGCCGAGCTGATTTATTTTCTGTTGGGGTAACGTTTGATTTACCCTTGTTTACCGAGAACAGACAAGATAAGCAAGTTGCAGCTTCTATTGCAGATTCAGAGGCTGTTAAAACCGAGAAACTATTGCTGACAAAGCAAATGATCAGTGCGGTGGAAAAGGAGCTTAGACAGCTTAAACGCTTATCAGATAGACAATCTATCTATCAAGAACAACTCCTTAAACAAACTCATGACCAAGCGGAAGCGTCTTTGACGGCTTACACCAATGATGATGGTGATTTTGCCGAAGTTGTTCGAGCAAGAATTGCCGAATTAAATACCAGAATATCAGCTTTAAGAATTGATGTTGATGCACTTAAAACAGTTACTCGCATCAACTATTTCTTTGCGCATTCTCAATCTAAATCAAATGCTGAACATAAGCCATTTGGAGAAAAATAATGTCAACGAATACGAAAACAATTATTGCCGTCATTATTGGGGCAGCACTAGGTGCAGGAGCATTGAGCTTATATCAAGGTGCAGGCTCAAACAGTGATACTGATGAAGCTACATCAGCAGAGAAACAACCGCTGTATTGGGTTGCACCGATGGATTCTAATTACCGCCGGGACAAGCCCGGTAAGTCGCCTATGGGGATGGATTTAATTCCTGTGTATGAGGAAGGATCATCTGGTGATGACTTTGGCCCCGGAGCAGTAAAAATTGCGCCTCATGTAGTGAATAACCTTGGGGTTCGCACTGCACCTGTTGAACTGAAAAATATGCATACTGAAATCTCAACGGTAGGTTACGTTCAATATGATGAAGATAAGCTAATTCATATCCACCCACGGGTTGATGGCTGGATTGAAAAACTTTACATCAAAGCAGCAGGTAACCCTGTAGAGAAAGGGCAGCCTCTTTATACACTCTATTCTCCTCAGTTAGTTAACGCGCAAGAAGAACTGTTAATAGCGTTAAAGCGCGATAATAGTTCCTTAATTTCAGCAGCCAAAGATCGCCTTAAAGCGTTACAGCTTTCTTCAGATTTCATTCAAAAGTTAGAAAAGACAAGAAAGGTTCAGCAAACAATTACCTTTTATTCACCACAAGCAGGTGTTGTCGATGGTTTGAAGGTTAGAGAAGGTTTTTATGTAAAGCCGGGAAACACCTTATTAAGCATTGGCCAGCTAGATCAAGTTTGGGTTGAAGCAGAAGTGTTTGAACGTGACGCAGCCTTAATTAAAGAAGGACTGCCTGTATCAATCACACTTGACTATTTACCCGGTGAGGACTGGGCTGGTGTCGTTGATTATGTCTATCCAACATTGAACAGTAAAACACGCACACTCCGAGTGCGACTGAAATTTGATAACCCAGACTATCAATTAAAACCAAATATGTTTGCACAAGTCTCTATTCACGCTAATCAAGCTGATAGCACCATCCTCGTGCCTAAAGAAGCCGTTATTAGAACAGGTAAACAGGACACAGTAGTACTTGCGTTAGGTGATGGGCAATTTAAATCTATTGAAGTGACTATTGGCCGGGTTGATATCGACAGCATCGAAATATTAGACGGCTTAAATGAAGATGACGTTGTGGTGACATCTGCCCAATTCTTGATTGATTCTGAATCAAGTAAAAGCTCTGACTTTAAACGAATGACTCATGATGAAGTGCCTAACTCTGTTTGGATGCAAGGGGATGTTAATAGTGTTATGGCAGGGCACCGCATGGTTAATATTTCACATGGCCCTGCTGAAGCTTGGGATTGGCCTGAAATGGTTATGGATTTTACTGTGGCTGAAAAAGTCGATATTGACTCATTAAAGTCAGGTCAATCTCTGCACTTTGAAGTGAGTAAAACCGAAGGCGGTGGATATGAAATTACTGGAATTCATATCATGAGTGAGTCTGGTGATATGAGTGAAGAAGTATCTTTTGCAACAGTATCAGGTCTAATTAATTCTATTAATGTTGATACGCGTGTTCTAAATATTAGCCGAGGTCCAATAGATAAATGGGATAGACCTGCTGCGACGATGGATTTTATCATCGCGGACAATATAGAAATGGTTGATTTCAATGTCGGTGATAATGTCACTTTCACTTTTGAGGTTAGAGATGACTTAGTTATCACTGACATTTCTCTTGAATCAGATGAACAACACGGCAAGGAAAATAAAGCTGCTGTTGATCATTCTAATCATTAAGTGGGAGAAAAATAATGATTGAATCAATTATTAGATGGTCTATCGGCAATCGTTTCTTTGTTTTGTTGATTACCTTAATTATCGCGTTTGGTGGTTTGTATTCATTACAAAAAACGCCAGTAGATGCACTCCCCGATCTTTCTGATGTGCAGGTGATAATTAAGACGAGCTATCCGGGACAGGCACCACAAGTAGTACAAGATCAAGTGACGTTTCCCCTTACTACAGCGATGTTGTCAGTACCGGGAGCGCAAACTGTTCGTGGCTACTCATTTTTTGGTGATTCCTACGTCTATATCATTTTTGATGACGATACTGATTTGTATTGGGCAAGAAGCCGGGTTCTAGAATACTTAAGCCAAGTAGCATCGAGCTTGCCTGATTCAGCTAAGCCGCAATTAGGGCCTGATGCAACAGGTGTGGGTTGGGTATACATCTACGCTTTAACAGATAAATCTGGAAACCATGATCTAAGCCAATTAAGAAGTATTCAAGATTGGTTTTTAAAGTATGAATTGCAAACTGTACCGGGCGTGTCTGAGGTTTCCGCCGTTGGCGGTATGGTTAAGCAATATCAAGTGCAAGTTGATCCCGACAAGCTCAGAGCTTATAACGTGCCGTTAAGTCATATCCAAATGGCACTTAAACGAGGCAATAAAGAAACGGGCGCATCTGTTGTGGAAATGGCGGAAGCTGAGTATATGGTTACTGCTACGGGGTATATTCAATCAGTTGGAGACATTGAGAAAATTCCACTTGGTATTAACGAACAAGGCACGCCATTGCGTATTGGTGATGTTGCTACCGTTAATTTAGGGCCTCAAATGCGCCGTGGTATCGCAGAGCTAAATGGTGAAGGAGAAGTTGTTGGTGGTGTTGTCGTTATGCGCTTTGGTGAAAACGCTCTAAAAACCATAAACGGGGTAAAAGAAAAACTTGAATCGCTTAAATCTTCTCTACCAGAGGGGGTGGAGATTGTCCCTATTTATGACAGGTCGAAGTTAATAGATCGTGCTGTTGATAATCTTTGGAGCAAGTTGCTTGAGGAGCTTGCAGTCGTTGCTATTGTTTGTGTTGCTTTCCTATTTCATCTTCGCTCATCAATTGTGGCAGTTGTTACTCTACCACTAGGCATTTTGGTGTCGTTCATCATCATGTATATGCAAGGCATCAATGCCAATATTATGTCTTTAGGCGGTATTGCGATTGCGATTGGTGCGATGACTGATGGTGCAATAGTGATGATTGAAAATATGCATAAGCATATGGAGAAAACACCACTTACAGATGAAAATCGCTGGCAAATTGTTGCTAAGGCTGCGAGTGAAGTAGGCCCTGCACTATTTTTTAGCTTACTGATCATTACAGTCTCATTTTTACCTGTATTTATCTTGGAAGCGCAAGAAGGAAGAATGTTCTCTCCGCTCGCCTATACAAAAACCTATGCAATGGCGGCATCAGCAGGCTTGGCGATCACATTGGTGCCTGTATTGATGGGCTACTTTATTCGAGGCAAAGTTGTTTCTGAAAAGAAAAACCCGTTAAACCGATTATTGATTGCTATCTACATGCCTGTTTTAAAGCAAGTCATGAAGTTTCCAAAATCGACAATAGTAGCAGCAATATTAGTGACTATCGTTGGCTTTTGGCCTGTCGATAAAATTGGTAGTGAATTCATTCCGCCATTGGATGAAGGCGATCTCATGTATATGCCTACTACCTATCCCGGTATTTCAATTGGTAAAGCAAGGGAGTTATTGCAGCAAACAGACAAGCTTATTCGCACTGTGCCAGAAGTTGAAACTGTATTTGGTAAAGTAGGAAGAGCTGAAACTGCAACCGATCCTGCACCTTTAACCATGATTGAAACCTTTATTCAATTGAAGCCACAAGAGCAGTGGCGAGAGGGTGTGACTACTGAATCGTTAAAAGCTGAGTTTGATAAATTGGTTAAGTTTCCGGGCTTAACGAATGCTTGGGTTATGCCAATCAAGACCCGAATCGACATGTTAGCAACAGGCATAAAAACGCCTGTGGGTATTAAAGTCGCCGGACCAGAGCTTGATGTGATTCAGGAAATCGGCCAACAAATAGAGCAAATTTTACCCGAAGTTACAGGCACAGCATCAGTTTACTCAGAGCGAGTTGCAGGTGGACGATATATCAAGGTTGATATTTCACGCGATAAGGCAAGTCGCTTTGGGTTAAACATCGAAGATGTTCAACAAGTGGTTTCTACTGCTATTGGCGGCATGAATGTGACGCAAACAGTAGAAGGTCAAGAGCGTTACCCTGTTAACTTACGCTATCCGCAAGACTATCGAGACTCTCCTGAGCAGCTATCACGATTACCTGTCGTAACACCTAATGGACAGCGTATTGCGTTAGGGGATGTCGCAGATATTCGAGTAGAAAATGGTCCGCCGGGGATTAAGAGTGAAAATGCTCGTTTAAATGGCTGGACGTATATTGATATAGACGGTGTTGACGTTGGTACTTATGTTGAAAGTGCAAAAATACACTTGGCTAATAAACTAAAACTACCAGCAGGTTATTCAATTACGTGGGCTGGGCAATACGAATATATGGAAAGAGCGAAAGAAAAGCTCACCTATGTACTGCCATTGACACTCGCCATTATTGTTATTTTGCTTTACTTAAACTTCAGAGCATTTAGTGAAGTGGCTATCATTATTGTGACTTTGCCAATGGCAATGATTGGTGGCTTATGGTTAATGTATCTGGAAGGATTTAACTTCTCCGTTGCCGTTGGTGTGGGCTTTATTGCGCTGGCTGGTGTAGCGGTTGAGATAGGCGTGATAATGCTGGTCTATCTCAATCAGGCGCTTGCTGAGCTTAAGGAAAAAGCTGAAGAGCGAGCAGAACCTATCTCAGATGATGTATACCAAGATGCACTATTACACGGTGCTGGTTTGCGTGTTCGTCCAGTAATGATGACGGTAGCCACAATCATTATCGGCTTAATGCCTATTTTATATGGTACAGGTACAGGCTCTGAAGTAATGAGTCGTATTGCTGCACCTATGGTAGGCGGAATGACAAGTGCTGTGCTACTCACTCTTATTGTGCTCCCAGTAATTTACTCAATCGTTAAAAAGCCAGAATTAAACGCCTTTAACAA
>NZ_BADX01000067.1:0-17987 GCF_000241365.1 Pseudoalteromonas sp. BSi20480
CTTTTTTATTACAAGCGAGTAATTTTAAGCCTTACGCCACGTTGTTTTACCGGCTGAATCTTCAAGTATTACACCTAATGCATTAAGCGCATCACGTGCTTCATCAGCAGCAGCCCAGTCTTTACTCGCACGTGCTTCATTACGTTTTACTATTAAGGCTTCAATCGTTGCAACTTCATTATCATCTTGCCCGCCTTGTAAAAAAGCCTCAGGCGCTTGTTGTGCAACGCCTAATACTTCGCCAATAGTACGTAATATAAACGCAAGTTGACCCGCCTGTATTGCATCGCTTTCTTTTACGCGGTTTAGCTCTTTTGCCAGCTCAAATAAAACAGGTAAAGCCTCTGGAGTATTAAAATCATCATCCATTGCTTTTCTAAATTTAATCACGAACTCGTTACTCTCAAGCTCACACTCGATGGGTTTAACGTCACGTAAAGCAGTATAAATACGCTCTAGCGATGAACGTGCTTGGTCTAAGTTTTCTTGCGAGTAATTAAGTTGGCTGCGGTAATGGCCTGATATTAAAAAGTAACGAACCGACTCAGGGTCGTACTCTTTTAGCACATCGCGAACAGTAAAAAAATTATCTAACGATTTAGACATTTTTTCTTTATTTACTTGTACCATGCCAGTGTGGATCCACGTATTTACATACTCACCATTATTGGCACAGCATGACTGCGCAATTTCATTTTCATGGTGCGGAAACTGTAAATCAGACCCCCCACCATGAATATCAAAATGTTCACCTAAGTGCTTTGAGCTCATAGCTGAACATTCAATATGCCAACCTGGGCGCCCTTCTCCCCATGGAGATGACCATGAAGGCTCACCAGCTTTGGCTTTTTTCCATAAAACGAAGTCCAGTGGGTCGTCTTTATCTTGTGCCACTTCAACACGTGCCCCTGACTGAAGCATGGTTAAATCTTGCTGAGAGAGCGCACCGTATTGCTCAAACGTTGAAACATCAAATAACACGTCACCATCAGCTGCTACATACGCATGCCCTTTAGCTATTAAACGCTCAACCATTTCAATAATTTCACCCATGTGCCCTGTCACTGTTGGTTCTACATCCGGGCGTAACATGTTTAGGCTATCAAAATCTTCATGCATGGCTTTGGTCATGCGCAGTGTTAAATCGTTTATTGACTCTTTATTTTCATTTGCACGTTTAATAATTTTGTCGTCAACGTCGGTAATATTACGTACATATTTTAAATTGTAACCAATATGGCGAAGGTAGCGAACAATGACGTCAAAGCCAACAAATGTACGCGCATGACCGATATGACAGTAATCGTAAATGGTGATACCACACACATACATGTCGATTTTACCATCGACCATAGGTTTAAATTGTTCTTTTTGTCGCGTGAGTGTGTTGTATATTTGTACCATTTAGTTGGTGTCCTTCACTATTATCAAGAAAATGTATGTTACCACTTGAAAAGCATGGGCTCTAGCGCTTTGTTAATCTTAGCTAACTAAGATAAAATAGTGCGACTATTTAAACCAGATATAGGAAAGCACATGGTTGTTCTACACACAAACTTTGGTGACATCACCATTAAAATGTTTGAGCAAGAAGCTCCAAACACAGTAAAAAACTTTTTAGAGTATGCAAACGCAGGTTTTTACAACGGTACAATTTTTCACCGTGTAATTGATGGCTTTATGGTTCAAGGTGGTGGCTTTGTTTCAGGTATGGAGCAAAAAGACGTTAACGACCCTATTCAAAACGAAGCTAACAACGGCCTGTCTAATAAAGTAGGTACTTTAGCTATGGCACGCACACCAGATCCACACTCTGCTACAGCACAGTTTTTTATTAATGTTAACAACAATGATTTTTTAAACCACAGCAGCGAAACGTCTCAAGGCTGGGGTTACTGTGTGTTTGCTGAAGTAGTTGAAGGCATGGACATTGTAGAAAAAATTAAAGGTGTAGCTACTGGTAGCAATGGTTTTCACCAAGATGTTCCTCTTGAAGACGTGATCATCGAAAGCGTTACTGTTAACTAATAGTTCGCTTACCCACATAACGTGGAGTATCAGCGGGTGTCATTGCAACATGCATGCGCCCGCTTTATTTTTATCGAAAAGATATCCCTATGACTAAAAAAACGTATTTTATCGCTGATTTACATTTAACTGAAAACAGACCTGATATTAGCGCTGCTTTTTTAAGTTTTTAGAATCTAACATTTTGAATCAAGACGTTGATGCGCTTTACATTTTAGGTGACTTTTTTGAAGTATGGGTAGGTGATGACTACGTCACTGAACTTGCGCGCAGTGTAGCTAAAAAGCTTAAAGCAGTAAGTGATTCAGGTATTCCCGTCTATTTTATTCATGGTAATCGCGACTTTATCCTGCGAAAACACTATGCAAATTTAGCAGGTATGACACTGTTAGATGAGCAAACTGTTATAGACCTTTACGGCACACCCACTGTTATTTTACATGGGGATGAAATGTGTACCCAGGATATTGAGTATCAAAAATTTCGTAAAAAAAGCCGCGGTTGGTGGTGGCCAAAATTAATGCTTGCCATGCCATTATGGTACCGAAAAAAAATAGCTCGCAATGCCCGTGAAAAAAGTAAGCTTAGCCAAGCAGATAAACCGATAGAAATTTTAGACGTTGTTGATGATGCTGTCCTTTCGACATTTACGAAGCACAAAGTTGTTAACATGATCCATGGTCATACGCACCGACCAAATATTCATACATACTCACTAAATGGACAAACGCTTACACGCACTGTTTTAGGTGACTGGTACGAACAAGGCTCCTACTTAATTGTGACACCTCAAGAACAAAGGCTAATAAACACACCATTTAAATGAGCTATATAAAGCCATTTTTAGAGCCTCAATCCCTAAGTGTAGTCCCTTTAAGGCCCTATATAGCATTTAAATAATACGTTAAAAATTGAATGTGGGTACTCACTTAATTTTTAGGCAACGTAATTGTAAATCGAGTTTTAAATTTATCTTCCCATTTAGGATCAGACTCTAAAACCAACTGCCCTTTTAAAATTTTGGTAACCCATTGAGAAACCATATAAAGCCCAAGCCCTATGTTTCCTTTACCGCGCGCTGATGTATGAAAGGGCTCAAAAATAACAGATTGCTGCTGCTGATTAATCCCGCATCCGCTGTCTGATACTATAATATTTACATCTCCCTTATCACTTTCCTCAACCTTAATTTCAATCTCTCCAGATTGATTCTCTTCAAAAGCGTGGTTAAGCGCATTCATTATAAGGTTTTCAATAACCTGTGAGATAATCCCAGGGCGACTTTTAAGCGTGCAGCTATCATTAAACAAGGTTTTAATTTTAACCTTTGAAGTTTTTAATCGAGAGTTTAGCGTAACCAACAACTCTTTTATTATTGCTTCAATATTACACTCAATAAATTCTTCATTGTTTCTATCAATAGCCATTTTTTTAAAGCTTTTTACAAGTACAGCAGCTTTATCTAGGTTTACTCTGGCTAAGCCTAAATTATCATCTAAGCTTGATACGCTGTTCTCTAGTAGAGACTTTGTTAAGCCAGTTTTTATACCTTCATTTAGGCGGCTCATCACCGACTCAGCATTAGTAACAGAAATAATAGCACCGCCAATAGGCGTATTCATCTCATGAGCTACACCCGCAACAAGCATGCCTAATGAAGATAATTTTTGCGCTTCAACAAAGCTGTCCTGCAAAAGTTGCTGCTGCCTAATGGTATTTGAAAGTTGATTATTGACAGAATCCAGCTCCAACTTTTCAGCGCGTAACTGGTCAAATAAATCTTTTAGCGTTTTTGTATAACAATACTCTCTATATAAAATAAAGCCACCAATAAACAAAAGAATAATACCGCTAGTACCAGCATAACCTAGTGCCGTAAAGTGTATTTTATTCATCAACTTATCTTTACTTTTGATGTAAATATAAATGACTTCATTAAGGGTTTCATTATGCCTTTTTGAAAAAAGTGCGGGCAGCTTGTCTAACGAATAAATGTTTGAATCAAAATATCTTACTGTATTTTCTTGTTGGTTTTGCATAGACTCCCAGAGTGATGGGTTATAATTAGCAATTGTTAGCTCTGGCAATCCAAGCATAAACCCCCACTCTTTAGACTTATCATTGTTAAAAATCCAATACCCATCTTTGTTTACAATATTAATTTGAGCGTTTTCAGAAGAGTAATTTCTAATTTTCTGAAAAAAGTCAGATAAGTTAAAATTAATTATAATGAGGCCATCAACTATAAATTCGCTTGAGCTAGTTCGATAAGTAACTCTAATGGTGGGTTCGTATGGCTCAACTATTGAACCATACTCCATGTTTAAATCAATTCTTGATAAAAACGAATCAGGTGCCTCTATCGATATACCTTGCCTAAAGTAATAGCGCGACATTTTGTTTTGGAGCTCTTTTTGCTTAACAACTTTTGCCTCACCGTTTTTAAAGTCAACTCTAAAACGTTCGTTCCCGGTAATATCAATCCACCGAATTTGCGAAATGATAGGCGATAATAACCCAAAATTAACGAAGTAATCATTTATGCTTCGTATGGATTCTCGGTCTCTAAACATATACCTGAGCTTATTGCCCCTTTTTAGGTTTTTGTTGTCTGCTAAAACTTGTGTTAGTTTTTTTATACTACTTAGCTCTTTTACAAACTCTGTCTGCACTAGAGATAGTTTGTCGTCTTGATAATCTTGAACAAGCGCAAGCCTTGATTGGTAAATTTGCCAATATACTAAAAAACTAATAACGCCAGCAGCAACCATAATAAACAATGCTTTAATATATAGCTGTTTATTATTTAAACTAACAGAAAGTCTATGATCAAACTTTTCCATATTGCTTTAACCATGTTGTTAAATCGTCAAAAAACAGTGGTTTTGAAAAGTAATAACCTTGGGCCACATCACAGCCTATTTTTTTAACCCATTCACACTGCTCTAGTGTTTCTACACCCTCAACAATAATAGAAAAATTAAATCGTCTGGCTAAGTTTACAATCATTTCTAGGATGTATTGGTTATTAGCATTGCGCTCAATATCAGTTAAAAAACATCTGTCTATTTTTAAAATATTTGCAGGTATCTCAGTTATGTGTGAAATAGATGAATAACCTGTTCCAAAGTCATCAATGCTTACTTTAATACCCAGCGCCATAAATTCATCTAACGACTCTCTAATTAAGTCGTAATTACTGATCGCTTGGGTCTCAGTAATCTCTAGCTCAAGCATTTCTGGAGGTATATTGGCATCTTTTAACTTATGAAGGATTTTTTTGCAGTAGTCAGAGTCAACCAAATCAAAAGCCGACGCATTAAAAGCAATAGGCAAATTTACGCCCATATCACTTAACTTATGAATAGTCGAAATTATCTTATCGAAAATAACGCTGTCTAATTCACTAATTAAACCTGCTGTTTCAGCAAGTTCAATAAATATCTCTGGGCTTACAAAACTACCGTCTTCTAACTGCCAACGAGCCAATGCTTCAAAGCCCACAGGGGTTAACGTTGCTAAGTCCATTTTAGGCTGTAAGGCTATTTGTAAAGTACCAGCACCAATTACTCTTCTTAATCGGGCCATTAAACTATATCGGTTAGTTAATGCTTCTGTTTTTTCTTGGGTATGCTTTATATATTTTAAAGATGCGGTTTGGCTATCACTTAAACTAGATTCAGCAATGCTTATTATTTTTTCGGGTACAATATTTAAAACAGAACTTAGCGCTAAATCAAGAATTCTCAAATCAGCATATTGTTTTACAGAGGTAATTATACATTTTTGCCTTATCAGGCTAGCTATCATTTCGTCGGTTATATCGAAGTTTGCGTTTATAAGTAATCCAAAGCTGCTGTTATTGATAATGGCAATGCGCGCTGAATAACCATCAAAAATAGTCATTAAATTTTTATAAACTTCTTTTAATAGCTTTTGACAAAAATCATGGCCAAACGAAAATGCTTTTTCTTCAAATTGCTCAACTTCAAAAACTAACAAACGTGTTTGGTACTGCTCGTGCAGGTTCATATTTTTTATTTCACGAATGAGCCAGTTACGATTGTGCGTGTTTAACGACACATCGGTATATGCAAGTTCAGTAAGCTTGTTAAGCAGTGCTATGTTACTAAAGCCTGTGCTTACATTTTCACTGAATACTTTTAATAAATATTCATTTTGTTCTGATATTTCATTGTCCGACTGAACAATCGTTACATAGCTTTCCCCAGCTATTTCTTTGTTGCAAAAATAAAATATCGTGTGGTATTCAGAAAAAACGTGCCTTTTTTCGTCCAAAGCTCGCTTAAAATCACTGTAGATTTGTGGAAGTAAAACCCTATCGTCAATAAGCTTTCCTTCAAACCCATCAAAACAACCATTAGCTGTCGAAATATGCGCTCTGATAATTTCGCCATCACTTTGAGTAGAGCACATAATCCCTCCTCCCTCAGTGACGTTTAAAATATTACTGATTTCTTCTAAAACAGCTTTAGAGAAAGATCCCATATCGTGTTTACTGTTTATGCTTCTTGAAGCATCTAAAACAAGTTGAAGACCTTTTCTGGCTGAAGATATTTGTGAAATGTATTTCCAGGTGCGTAAGTTGCTTGTAACAATAGATTGTAATTTTTCAGCAGAGACGTCTGATTTATTCCAATATTCGTCTATATCAAGCGTTTTCATTATTTGCTGTTCGGGAGCAAAGCCTGGTTGACCTGTAAGTAAAACAATACGCATGTCTGCGTTACCAATCACCTCTCTTATAGTACTTACAAGCCTGAGACCTGAGTCATCATCTTCCATTACAACATCTATAAAAGTGAGCGCTATATCTGGATGCAAACTGAGCACTAAAGCTGCTTGTGAAACCGAGTTAGCTGTGAGAACTTCTATTTCACAATTATCCTCTGGTCTCATTTCTTTTAAGCTGTTGGTTAAAGCATGCTGATAATTTATATCGTCCTCAACAGTGAGCACTTTTTATTTTTTTTATTGTTGAGCTGTCTTCTTCAAGCTCCTCATCAAATACAAACAGACTGTTGTTATCGGACATCCTACACCGCCTATATAAAAAATATACAACTAAATTTAATAGATATAGTTCATAAATTTGTATGTAACTATTTACTATATATAGTAGAAGGCGATTTAAGTTTGGTCTAATTTTTAGTGCTTTATCTCATCAGTTATGCAAAAAATAAAGCACTGGGGGGATTATGCTGGAGTACCACTATGAAATTTGAAGTCTTCATCTGCCGATACAATAAGTTCAGCTTCAATTTCACCAAATTCCTTAACCCTTTGCGTAATATCAAAATCGGCAATTTCTTGCGCCAAGGCTAGATAATCTTGATAATGACGTGCCTCTGAGCGCAGTAGCGAAATATAAAAATCACCTAGACGTTTATCTACATGGGGCGCCAACTTTGCAAAACGCTCACACGAGCGTGCCTCAATGTAAGCACCTACAATTAATTTGTCGACAAGTGCATTTGGCTCGAATGTTTTAACATTTCGTAACATCCCTTTAGCGTAACGACATGGTGTAATACTTTCGTACTCTACACCATACTCATCCATTATTTCTAAAACTTGGTAAAAGTGATGTAACTCTTCTTTTATGAGCAACACCATTTTGTCAATTAAGTCTTGCCCGTAAGGAGAGTTAGACTTGGGAATGATTGATTTAGTAAGCTTGTTTTTTGCTGCTAAATCACGCCAGTTACCTTCACGTTTATAAATAAGTGTTTCGAAAGGTTTAAGCCAAGCTAAAAGTGCATCACCGCTTTCTTTATCTACTGCATACTTACGAATTAAAAACATTGCTGACTGAGCGGCTTTTAACTCACAAATTAAGTGATCTATTAAAATAACTGACAGATTTTCTTTTTTGATTGCTTTATCTACCCACTGAGTCGGTGTTTTGCACAATAAAAAATCATGAATAGGCTCTAACAGCTGGCTATGTGACACGTTTGATACTCGTTGCTAATTAAAATTAAAGAACCTGTATTTTAACACGAATTCACGGTTTGATTAAATCAAAGCCAACTTCATTTATTTGTTAAAAATTAGTTAACTTGACTTTGTACACTATGTGGCCCATAACTGTAAATGAACTGTATAAATAATACACTACAACAAAAACAATAATACCTTCCTAAACGGAGTACACACTATGATATTAAACCACCTATGGGGCTTATACGCTCACCCACTTGAAGAGTGGCAAACAATTGATAACCGACACGAAAGCTTGACCTATAGCTTGTCACACATTTTACTTATTGCTTTGTTTCCATCAACAATGGGGTATTATTCGTCTGTATACTTGGGCTGGAGCATTGGCACTGGTGGTCTAGTATTTTTAACACATGAGAGCGCGCTATTAATAGCTATAGCCATGTATGTAGCTTTAATTATAGGTGTATTTGCACTTGCCTATTTAGCCCATTGGATGGCCGTTACTTTTGGCTCTAAACCCACCTTTACTCAAACGCTTGAACTAGCGGCTTACACAGCAACACCGGTATTTATGTCTGCGCTTGCCGCTTTTTGGCCTGTGCTTTGGTTTGTTGTATGTGCTGGAATTGTTGCATTAGCTTACTCGGTTTATTTACTTTATACCGGAGTACCTATACTCATGCACATACCTGAAGAACGTGGTTTTATTTATGCAAGCTCGGTCGTTACCTGTGGGCTAATATTATTAGTCATCATATTAGCTGCCACTGCGATTCTTTGGACAAATGGCATTGTAAGCCCCATGTTCACATAATAAATTTTTAGTAACTCGATTAAGTAATGTTCAACCAACAAAAAAGGAGCTAATTAGCTCCTTTTCTAAAATTAAAATACTCGAAAGAATTAATCTGTCTCGTTTTCTTCTTGGTTATGTATCTCTAACCCTGATGACATCGCGGTTTCGCGTGTGCTTTTAGCTGTATCGTTTCTCAGTTTATCTATTCGGTTTAAATAGTTTTGATCTATGTCGCCTGTTATATATTGCCCGTCAAACACAGAAGTTTCAAATTGAGTTATTTCTGGATTTTCTTGGCTTACAGCGGCCATTAAATCTGTTAATGACTGAAAAATCAATCCGTCAGAACCAATACTTGCGTTTATATCTTCAACCTCACGGCCATGAGCAATAAGTTCAGCTGCCGATGGCATATCAATACCATAAACATTTGGAAAGCGTATTTCAGGAGCTGCTGAGGCAAAGTATACGTTTTTAGCACCAGACTCTCGCGCTATTTCCACAATTTGCGCAGATGTAGTACCGCGCACTATTGAATCGTCAACAAGTAATACATTTTTACCTTTAAATTCACGATCAATTGCGTTTAGCTTTTGACGCACTGACTTTTTACGCATTTCTTGACCAGGCATAATGAACGTACGGCCAATGTAACGGTTTTTAACAAAGCCTTGGCGGTACGGTAAATCAAGTACGCGAGCAATTTCAAGCGCGACATCGCACGAAGTTTCTGGAATAGGAATGACAACATCAATGTCTTTATCTGCCCACTCACGTGCTATTTTCTCACCCAGTTTGGTACCCATGTTTACGCGTGTTGCATAAACCGACATTCTGTCTATTGTTGAGTCTGGACGAGCAAAATAAACAAATTCAAAAATACAAGGCGAGTAAGACACTTTATCTGCACAATTTAATGAGTGGAACTGTCCATCTTCAGTCACAAAAATAGCTTCACCTGGGGCTACATCGCGAATAAACTCAAAGCCATCAGGTTTTAGTGCCACACTCTCTGAGGCAAACATGTACTCTGTGCCTTTTTCAGTCTCGCGTTTACCAAAAACAAGAGGGCGAATACCGTTAGGATCACGAAACGCTACAACGCCGTGACCGATAATCATAGCAATGGCTGCATAGCCACCCGTTACTTTTTTGTTTACCTCAGCAACGGCTGTAAACACATCTTCAGGGTCTAGGTGTAACTTGTCTGAGCGACTAAGCTCATGCGCCATAATATTAAGCAATATCTCAGAGTCAGACGTTGTATTAACATGTCGACGTGCTTCTGAAAATAACTGTTCTTTTAGTTCTTCAGCATTTGTAAGGTTTCCATTATGCGCAAGGGCGATACCAAATGGTGAGTTTACATAAAAAGGCTGTGCCTCAGATGAACTAGAAGAGCCTGCTGTTGGATAACGTACATGGCCAATACCAATGGTACCTTGTAGTCGCTTCATGTGACGTGTGTGAAATACATCTTTCACTAGGCCGTTTGCTTTACGTAAGCTAAACGTATTATTTTCAATGGTAATTATTCCCGCGGCGTCTTGCCCACGATGCTGCAAAACAGTTAAGCCATCATATATCGCCTGATTCACAGGAGACGTTCCGACTATTCCAACGATACCACACATGTAATTTATCCTCGCCGATTAACGGTTTACTGAATTTAAAAAGCTGGAGTTGTTTTCGAGGTACGAAAAAAACCATTCAACAACAAAGCCAAATTCTGGAATCAAAATAGAATTACCCCACCAGTGCGTATTAGGTGCACCAGTAAAAGCATCAAGAAAGAAGAGTAACGCGCTCACGACCAACACGCCTCGTAGAGCACCAAACACTATGCCAAAGACACGGTCAGTACCCGATAAGCCAGTACGAAGTACAAGCTGACCTAAAATATAGTTTAGTAAACCGCCTAACAGGAGCGTCGCAAAGAAGAGTATGGCAATGGCCGCCGCATTTCTTAAAAGGGGTTCAGAAATGCTTGTTAGGAAGGAAGCTAAATATTGGTAAAATAAACTTGAGATGATAAACGCGCCTGCCCATACCGCTAATGACATAGCTTCTTTTACAAAGCCGCGTATTAAACCGATGATGGTAGACAGTGCAATGATGCCAAGAATGGCGTAATCAACCCAGATCATAATAACCAATTAGTCGCTATTTTGGGGCGCATTCTATACCCAAACATCCTCAGTATGCAAGTTTAAACGGGAGATAACCGCAGCCAACCTGAAACATTTAATTAACATTTTGACAGTTAATAAATTGGCCTAAGTAATTGTGTAACATCAAAGAAAAAGGCCTTATTGTTTAAGGCCTTTTTAATTAGTTAGTTACTTCGTATTGGGTTATTTTACCGTTAAGCTTAGTAAGCTTTTTAAGTTCTGGTAATTGCTTTTCCAACTCAGTTTTATCAAGTGACGGACCAACAAATACTTTTGTTAGCGTTCCGTTAGGTGTTTTTATAGGTTTAGTAAACGTATTAAACCCTTTTGAAGTTAATTTAGCCTGTAATGCTTTAACATTTGCAGCATGAGAAAAACTACCTAACTGCACCACATAGGCCATATCAGTTAGATTTTCATCACTTTTACGCGGTGTAATAGGCTTAGCTGCCTCTTTGACGACTTTTTCAGGAACCTTAGTCTCTTCTTTCGCTTTAGCAACTTGCGGTTCAGCAATGTCAGTTTTTGTAGCTTTAGGTATGACTGACGCTTCAACTATTTTCTCTTCACTGGCAAAGTTGCTTTGTGAAATAGTATCGTCTTGCTCTAAAACGTCATCATCAGGAGAAATATCTTCAATGTTATCTTGTTTTAACGGCTCAGCTATAGCTACTTGATCATTAATTGAGTCTTGCAAGTCAATCGTTTTGAACTCAGGTCGCTCTGGGATCGCTTTAAAGCCTTCCTTGTAGTGCACTTTTTCGCCATCAAGTATGTTTGGGATAAACACAATCGCTGCGATCACCACAATACTTGTTCCAACTAAGCGATTTATAAAACTTGAGTTCACCGATATCCTCTCTATTTTTTAAAATAATTAATAGCATCTGCTACTGTAAAAAATGAACCAAATACAATTAAAATAACATTGTCTTGTTGCTTAGGTAAAATAACACTCAGTGCTCGTTCAACGCTTTCAAAGCTTTGTACCTTGTCGTGAGTAGATACGCTTTGTAGGGCTTCTTTTAAGTTATTAGCACTATCACCACGAGGGCCGCCTAAGCTAGCAAGAAACCAATCATCAACAAGATGGGCTAGCTCTTTGAGCACCGCTGCTTTATCTTTATCAGCAAGCATAGCGGCTAATGCATGAACTTTAAAGCCTTTATCTTTGTAACTTAATAACTTATTGGCTAAATAGCGAGCTGACTCTGGATTGTGAGCGACGTCTGTAAATACCAATGGCTCTGTGCTTAACTGTTCGAAGCGCCCTTCCACCACCAAGTTAGCTAAGCAATTCTTTATTACATCAACATTGGGTAATAAATTTAAAACGCTCAACACTGTTAGAGCAGTCGCTGCATTTTGCGCGGGTATTGCAGGTTTATTGAGTGTAAGGTTATGTTTTTCAAACTGCCAATTAAACGTTTTGTCATGCTCTTTAAAAATAAAGTCAGTGCCTGATAATGTCATATTGGCACTAATCTCGTTACCGTAATCAATCATTGTATGCGGGATACTTAAGTCCCCAATGATAGCGGGGGTATCTTTACGGAATATACCCGCTTTATCGTACGCCACCAGCTCTCGGGTATCGCCAAGGTATTCTTTATGGTCTAAATCGATGGTTGTAATAACACTTGCGTATGGCGTTACTATATTTGTTGCATCAAAACGCCCGCCTAAACCTACTTCTAATAATACATAATCTACTTCAAAGCGCTTAAAAATAGCCAGTGCTCCCAACGTACCGTACTCAAAATACGTAAGCGGTGTGCTCCCCCGGCCTTGCTCTAGCGTGTTGAAGGCATCAACATGGTATTGATCATCAAGCTCTTGACCATTTATGCGAACACGTTCGTTATATCGAATTAAATGAGGAGAGGCGTAAGTACCTACGCTGTAACCTTGCGCAAGTAGTAGCGATTCTAAGCAGCGAGCGGTAGTCCCTTTGCCATTTGTGCCACCAATTAGAATTATTTTACTGGGGGTATTTAGTAAACCAATATTATTGGCAACATCTGCAACGCGCTCTAAGCCCATTGCAATGTTGGCTGGGTGAACACTTTCTAAATAAAAAAGCCAATCATCAAGGCTTGATGATTGGCTAGGGATTGTTTTTGTCATAGCATAAATCAGAAAAGCTTAAATTTACGCTACTCTATGCTCTTGTTCAGTAGAAGGCAAGTTCATAAATTTAGCAAGCACACGTGCTAACGTATCACGCATTTCACGGCGGTCAACAATCATGTCTATTGCACCGTGCTCAAGTAAAAACTCACTACGCTGAAAACCTTCTGGTAAGGTTTCGCGAACTGTTTGTTCTATTACTCGCGGGCCAGCAAAGCCAATTAAGGCTTTTGGTTCAGCAACGTTAATATCACCTAGCATTGCTAATGAAGCCGATACACCACCCATTGTTGGGTCGGTCATTACCGAAATAAATGGCAATCCTTTTTCGCTCATTTTAGCAAGTGCTGCACTGGTTTTGGCCATTTGCATAAGCGACATAAGTGCTTCTTGCATACGTGCACCACCTGAGGCAGAAAAGCACACTAATGGCATGTTGTGCTCTAAACATTGGTCTACGGCATCAACAAACCGTGCGCCAACAACCGAAGCCATTGAACCACCCATAAATGAGAATTCAAAAGCAACCGCAGCAACAGGTATGCCTTTTAAGCGGCCCTTCATTGCAACTAGCGCGTCTTTTTCGCCACTTGATTTTTGGGCTGCGCTAATACGGTCTGAGTATTTTTTAGAGTCTTTAAACTTTAATACATCTTTAGGCTCGTGCTCAGTACCAAGCTCCGTGCGGTCACCTTCATCTAAAAAGTGCTCTAAACGTTTACGGCCGCTCACACGCATGTGATGGTCGCATTTAGGACATACGTTTAATGATTTTTCTAGTTCAGCTTTATATAAAATTGAATCGCAAGCTGTACATTTAGCCCAAACGCCTTCTGGAATTTCTTTACGACCTGACGACTTAGTCGTTTTAGGTAAGATTTTTTCTAACCAACTCATTTGCAACTCTCTTAATGCTGTTCTGTGTCGCGAGTCTGCTAATAAGTAGCAGACAGATTTTTTCAATTAAAACATGAATTACACAAACACGGTATAAAAAACTGGTCTTAGTAGTTAGAGGAAATTAAATTTAGCGATTAATAATTCTAACTAAATATCAACATCAGGTAAAAATAATGGCCCTAGTGGGGTTTTAGGAATATTAAACTGCTCTGGGTAATCAACATCGACTAAATACAAACCAGCGGCTTTAGCTGTTGCACTCGCTTTTGCACGCTCTTTTAAATCTAATAGCTCTTTTAGCCATACAGGTTGGTGCTTGTGTAAGCCAATATCCATTAAGCAACCGGTTATATTGCGCACCATATGATGCAAAAATGCATTCGCCTTAATATCAATTACAACGTAATCACCTTGGCGCTGAACAGATAAGTGATGAATTGTACGTTTAGCGGTATTAGCTTGGCAGTGTAATGCTCTGAATGATGTAAAGTCATGCTCACCAATTAAATGCTGACACGCCTCTTGCATTACCTTTTCATCTAGCTTGTGATGGAAATGAGTAACACCCTCGTTCATAACAGCTCCACGGTATGGATAGTTATAAATAACGTAGCGATACCTTCTTGCGGTTGCACTAAAACGTGCATGAAAGTCTTCTGCAACAGGTTGAGCAAATCGAATAGCAATATCTTTAGGTAGCAAAGTGTTCATACCCATAGTAAACGCGACCATTTCACGAGATGCATTGGTTTCAAAATGAACAACTTGGCCTGTTCCATGCACTCCTGCGTCAGTTCGCCCTGCACACACAATTTCAACTGGGTGGTTACAGATACTCGACAGCGCCTTTTCTACTTCTTGTTGTACGCTATTTACGTGCGATTGACGCTGCCAACCACTATAACGTGCGCCATTATATTCAACCCCAAGTGCTACTCGCATATTTATCGTTTTACCTACTGTACTAATTAACGGCGCATTTTATGCTATCTCGCGGCGCAATAAAAGCGACCGTGATGTAATCATATAAAAACAATAAAAAACCCATAATCAGCATCACCAATTATGGGTTTATCGTATTGAAATTAACACAAATGCTATTGTTGTAATTTTGCTTGCAAACTAAGCGCTTCTTCTTGAACTTCTTCAGGCCCTTTTGCTATTACGTCTTCAATCACCTTAAGCGCGGAATCAAAGTCGTCGATTTCAATATAGGCACGTGCTAAGTCTAACTTAGCGGAGTAACCTCCACTCTCGGCATCAACGTCTGTTGGATTATCACCAGCAAGTAATGCATCAAACTCACTTAAACCTAAGTCTATATTTACGTCATTGTAAGGCTCATGCTCAAGTTCAGCATCGTCACTTTGCTCAAGTAATGAGTCAATATCTACAAAATCGTCTTCACCTAAAGGTTTTGCGTCTTCAGGGACTGGCTCTTTATGATTGAAGACTTCTTCATCAACTAAGTCTTCTTTCAATAAAGAATCAAAGTCAACATCAAACTCGCTGCTATCTTCTATAGCAAGTTCATCGGGAGCGGCTAACTCATTGAGCAATGAATCGAAATCGGTTTCACTTAAATCAGCCATAAATTCATCATCAAGTGCTTCATCTGATACAAGGTTAGTATCACCCTGAGAGTCAACTTGAGTTAGTTCAGCTTCACGATCAACATTAGTTTGTTCATTTATTTCATCGTCCGATTCACTTATAAATGCTGGATTGTCTAGCCCAACGCTGCTATCAGGCGCTAAATAGTCCCCATCAGCGTTATTCGACTCTGAGAGTAAATCATCAAGTGTGTCATCGTTTAAGTCGTTAAGATTGTCGAGCTCACCATCTAGTTCATTAAATTCATCAATTAACAGGTCGTCATTAAAGTTAGTTCCCGCGCTGTCTATATCATCTTCAGCTGAATTTTGATTATCAGCTTCGTTGTCATTAAGCTCTGGAGTGAACGCATCGTCACTGGTTATTTCACTATTATCTTCACCTGAACCTGAGAAATCAGCACCATTACTCGGTCTATTAGGAAGTAGCTCTTCTGCTGAAACCGCATCATCGTTAACTTGAGCAATTGATCCCTCAACCTCGTCATTGATTTCAAGCTCAGCATCTAGTTCATCTAGTTCATCTAGTTCATCATCAACAGTTTGCTCGATACCTAAATCAGATGATTCAAGCTCTTCACTATTAGGTAAATCAGTGCCTGTTTCTGCTAAATCGTTTTGTGAATATTCAAGGTTTTCGTCTAAAATTTGGCTTTCATCAGTAGCTTCAGGCGCTGATACTTCAGTCTCGTCATTAGCTTCTAGCACTAACTCTGATTCATCAAACTCATTATCAATTAATGGTTCATTATCAAAGTCATCCTCTAGGCTATCTAAATCAAAATTTGATGAAAGTGCTTGCGATAGTTCTTGCTCTGTTTGGCTTGGTGATAATTCTGGTTCATGCTCAATGTCGACTTCCTGAGCAATCGCACTGCCGCCATCATCTAAATCTTGTTCAAATTCTTTAGTATCCGTTCTCTCAATGTCGTTTTGGGGCGTTTCTAAAACTTGCTCTTCAACGCCTTCGACACCCACTGAATCAAACTCTAAATCAGCGCCTAGTAATGAATCTTCGTCCGTATCCTCTGGGACTAAAACGTTGGCTTCTTCATTAATTTCAGGCTCTAAATTTGATTCATCGAACTCGCTATCAATTAATGGCTCATCATCAAAATCATCTTCTAAGCTATCTAAATCAATATTTGATGAGAGCGCTTGCGATAGTTCTTGCTCTGTTTGACTTGGTGATAGTTCTGGCTCTAGACTTGCATCTAAAGTTTCATCAATTGTGGTATCACTAACAACTTCATCTAAATTTAATCCATCTAGCTCTTCGTCGTTATCAGTATCACCATCTGGCGTCTCTGAAACAAGCTCCTCAAAGTCTTCTGCATTGACAGAATCAAGTTCTAGGTCGGCGCCTAACCCTGCTAAATCAACCTGTGAATCATCAAAGTTCTCTTGCGATAACAATGCTTCATCTGTAATTTCTGGTAGTGGTTCTTCACTTTCTGAATTAGTATCAAGTCCAGAATCTGACTGTTCAAACTCACTATCGATTAACGGCTCATCGTCAAAGTCATCTTCTAGGCTATTTAAATCAATACTTGATGAGAGCGCTTGTGATAATTCTTGCTCTGTTTGACTTGGTGATAGTTCTGAATCAAGTTCTTCATCAGCCAGCACATCGATATCATTATCCGAAAAATCTGAAACATCTTTTGCAAACTCTCCGTCATCACCTAATTCATTATGCTCTTCTTTTGTCGCGAATTCTTCAGCATCGCCTACCGCCAATAGCTCATTGTCATCAATTATTGGGGCTTCATCAAAATCAGCAGTGGCATGGGGCTCATCATCAAGTTCCTCGTCAAAGTTACTCAGGTCTGCGCCCTTAGAAATAGAGTCAGCCAAATCTTTTTCTGTTTGACTAACAACATTCTCACCTTCATTGCTAGTAGACTCTTGCGTTTCAGCCCCTTGATCTTCAGCTATTTCTAACTCAGGGTAATCCTCTAACTCTTCACTAGGCGTTATTGATTCTGTTTCTAGTATTTCATCCTCAAGGGATAAATCAGAATCTGTGTCTTCTGCTAATGGATCATCACCTAGATCAACTTCAACCTCTTCAATTTCATCGTCCAGATCATCAAGTGTCCAATCAGGGCTTTCTACGTATTCTGAGTCTTCTGGTTGTTGTAATTCATTTAAGAGTTCGTCTACACTTTGCAACGCATCATCGTTATATTCATCCAGTAAATCTTCTGGATCTAAAAGCGTGTCTGATGTGTCTGTAAAATCATCGGCCCCAAAGTCTTCAAGCACTTCATTAGGCTCTAGCTCTTCTTCAAGTGCTGGCTCCTCTAAAAGCTCAGGCTCTTCTTCAAGCTCTGGCTCTTCTGCAAGCTCTCGCTCTTCTTCAAGCTCTCGCTCTTCTTC